>JAYTWA010000249.1:0-5941 GCA_043743675.1 Sphingomonadales bacterium | reverse complement strand
TCGAACAATATCGGCGATTCGCGCTCGCTGATGACGCACCCCGCCTCGACCACCCATCACAGCGTCGGCCCCGATGCGCGTGCGGAAATGGGCGTGGACGAAGGGATGATCCGCATCAACATCGGCCTCGAAGACCCGCAGGATCTGATCGACGACTTGGATCAGGCGCTGACGAAGGTGGGCCTGTGAAAGCGCTGTTCCCCTTTGCTGAAACCACGCGCGGGATCACGGTGCGGGTGTCAGTCAGCTTTTTGCCTGAGCAATCCGAACCCGCAAAGGGCCGCTGGTTCTGGGCTTATCATATCCGCGTGGAAAATGAGGGGCAGATGGCGGCGCAACTGATGACGCGGCGCTGGGAAATCACCGACGGACGCGGGGCGAAAAGCCTTGTCGAAGGCGATGGGGTGGTCGGCGATCAACCGGTGGTAATGCCCGGCGCTTCCTATGATTATGTGTCGGGCTGTCCACTGACGACGCCGAGCGGGCATATGGTCGGGTCCTACGGCATGGTTGCCGAGGACGGGTCGAGTTTTGACGTCATGATCCCGAAATTTCCGCTGACCGCCCCGGTGACTGCCAGATGAGCATGGGGCGTTGAAACGGACACATTTGCCTTTGAATGGACTGCGCGTGCTCGATGCCGCAGCACGGCATTTGTCGTTTACGCGCGCTGCAGATGAGCTGGCTGTGACACCGGCGGCTGTCGGTCAGCAGATCAGGGCGCTCGAGGATACGCTGGGTACGGTCCTGTTTCGCCGGACGCCCAAGGGGCTGGAGTTGACGCCCGAGGGCGAGGCGGGGCTGGTCGAATTGCGTGCGGGGTTTCTGAGTTTTGAGGACTCGGTGCGCGCGATGCAGGCAGGGCAATCGTCCAAGTCGCTGACCATTGCCGCGCCGCGTGACCTGACCGCGAAATGGCTGCTCCCGCGACTGGCGGCTTACCGGGCGCAGGACCCCGAATTGCGGTTTCAGTTGCTGTCGAATGATGATGGCCTCGATTTCACCGAAGCCAATCTCGACCTCGCAATCATTTTCGGCACGGGCCCCGGCGAGCATGAAGGCGTGGCCCTCGGCCTGCGCGGGTTTGTGAGTGTTGGTGAAGGTGACGTGATCGGATGGCCGGGCAGCCCCGAAGCGGCGGACGCGCTGACGGTGGCCGATGCAGGGCTGGCGATTGATACGGCGCTCGCCGGGTTGGGCCGCGCAGTGGTGCCTGCATTGCTGGCGGGCGCTGACGTGGCGACCGTCGAGGATATAGGCTCGGATGAACGCGGCTACTGGTTGATCGCCCCGCTGCCGCAGTGGCGACAGAAGAAGGTCAGGGCGCTAGTTGAGGTTTTGTCGAAATAGTAATCTCTAAATCCCCTGGATCGCCGACGATTTTATCCAATTCAATATCAGCTAGTTCGTCCAAATGTGACATCATTTCTGTTGCCCAATTATGCTCGGCGTCGCAGATATGCCCGTCAGCCGCAATTATCCCTGATACTGCTTGTTTGATCAATCGCGTCGATGTCGTGCTCCGTGAATATTGGGTCAAACTTCGAAAAAACACTTCTCCATCAGGAGCGATGCGCTTCGAGTGAGCCAAAATTTCACTTAGCACAGGTTCGCCGCCCCACTCTTTGCGCATCCACAACGAGCAAACAAATTGCTCGATTGGCTCGTCTTCCAAGGGATGCCAATGTCCGTCGCATCGGGCCATGAACGCCAGAATGTTAAGGCCCGCAATCAGGTGCGCTTTTCTGCTCGGTGAAAGGCCAAAGGAAGCGACAGCCTCACGAATTGACGTCGCCGAGTATCGCAAAAAATATGTTCCGTTACCAAGCACTTCTCCGGTTGTTACGTCGGATATTGCTGAGATTCGATCTGTTCTAAACTGTCCGTAGCCCGATGCAGAAACGGCGCCAACATAACCGACGTCGCCACGCATATCGAACCGCCGACAGTTTATCAGTCTTTCCGAAGTGTGGCCTGAAGAATCAGCATATTCAATGACACAGAGCAGTCCGGCGATTGATTGAGGCTCATTATCAATTTCCTCAATCGACGCGACGCTCGGGTATTCTGGTTGATCAAAATTTTGTGCCGCTTGAGGCAGCGGCGGCACTGATGAGAATATTCTGCTAAGAGCAAGCTTCATCGCTAGTTACCCCAAATGTCTGCTACGCATCAATCGCCTCTTCATCCACCCGCGCCGCATTTTCCTGAATGAAATTAAAGCGATGTTCGGGGTTTTTGCCCATCAGGCGTTCGACGAGATCGCGGACGCTGGCGCGGTCTTCATATTCCTGGGGGAGCGTGACGCGGAGCAGGGTGCGGGTTTTGGGGTCCATCGTCGTTTCGCGCAGCTGGTTCGGGTTCATTTCACCCAGCCCCTTGAAACGGCCGACGTCGACGGTCTTGCCCTTGAATTCGTTCGCCTCGATCGCCGCACGATGGGCGTCGTCACGGGCGTAGAGTGATTTCGCACCGACCGTAAGGCGATAAAGCGGTGGCTGCGCGAGGAAGAGGTGCCCGCGCCGCACAATGTCGGGCATTTCCTGAAAGAAGAATGTCATCAGCAGCGTCGCGATGTGTGCGCCGTCGACGTCGGCATCGGTCATAATGATAACGCGCTCATAGCGCAGATTGTCGGCATCGCATTTGTCGCGCATGCCGCAACCGAGTGCGAGCGCGAGATCGGCGATTTCGCTGTTCGCCCGGATCTTGTCCATCGTCGCGCTGGCGACATTCAGGATTTTACCGCGGATCGGCAGGATAGCCTGCGTCTTGCGGTCGCGTGCCTGCTTGGCCGATCCGCCCGCGCTGTCGCCTTCGACAATATAAAGCTCAGTGCCTTCGTTGCCGTCATTCGAACAGTCAGTGAGTTTGCCGGGCAGGCGGAGTTTGCGCGCCGAGGTCGCGGTTTTGCGTTTGACTTCTCGCTCGGCCTTGCGCGCGAGGCGGTCATCCATCCGGTCCATGACATAGGTGAGCAGCGCGCGGCCGCGATCCATATTGTCCGTCAAATAATGGTCGAAATGATCGCGCAGGGCGTTCTCGACAAGCCGCGCGGCTTCGGGCGAGGTCAGCCGGTCCTTGGTCTGCGACTGGAACTGTGGATCGCGGATGAAGACCGAAAGCATGGTTTCGGACGGTGCAATGACATCTTCGGGCTGAATCCCGTCCGCTTTTTTGTTGCTCACCAGTGCGCCGAACGCGCGCAGCCCCTTTACGATTGCTGCGCGCAGGCCCGCTTCGTGGGTGCCGCCGTCGGGCGTGGGGATGGTGTTGCAATACCAGCTGAACGATCCATCGCTCCACAGTGGCCATGCGACGGCCCATTCCACGCGGCCCTGGGAGTCAGGGAATTCGGTCGATCCGGAAAAGAATTCGGCCGTGGCGCATTCGCGAGTGCCGACTTGTTCGCGCAAATGATCCGACAGGCCGCCGGGGAACTGGAACACCGCTTCGGCAGGGGTGTCGTCGCTGATGAGTTCGGGTGCGCATTTCCAGCGGATTTCCACGCCTGCGAACAGATAGGCTTTTGAGCGGGCAAGTTTGTGGAGGCGTGCGGGTTTGAAACTGAGGTCGCCGAAAATCTCGGTATCGGGCACGAACGACACGCTGGTGCCGCGACGGTTCTGGACAGGTCCGAGCTTTTCGAGCGCGCCCATCGTCTGCCCTTGTGCAAACCGCTGGCGATAGAGTTCCTTGTTCCGCGCCACTTCGACAATGGTTTCGCTTGAAAGCGCATTGACGACGCTAACGCCGACGCCGTGCAAACCGCCCGACGTGGCATAGGCTTTGCCGTCGAATTTACCGCCCGAATGAAGCGTGGACATGATGACTTCGAGTGCCGATTTGTCGGGGAACTTCGGATGCGGATCGACTGGGATCCCGCGACCGTTATCGGTTACGATAAGACGATTGCCGGGTTCGAGTGTGATTTCGATGCGGGTCGCGTGGCCGGCGACCGCTTCGTCCATGGCATTGTCGATAACTTCGGCGGCAAGATGATGATAAGCGCGCTCGTCCGTCCCGCCGACATACATACCCGGGCGGCGGCGAACAGGCTCCAGTCCTTCTAATACCTCAATCGACGAGGCGTCATAACCAGTGGCAGATGTGGCGGAGGAGGACGCGAAAAGATCAGTCATTGCCATGTGCTATAGGATCGACACTTCGCAGTCTGCAAGCGCCACGATTGTGGCGACAATGACACGGGCCATCGTCTTTTTTATGTTGCGATGCACCCAAATTGCTTTGTCCGTGGTTCATCCCCGCTCAACACCGTGGAGTATTGGTATGATTAAAGCATTTCTCTTAACAGCAGCCGTAACGGCAGCGCTTTGCAGTCCGGCATTTTCGCAGGAAACCGATGAAAATCCGTTTGACGGCATTTACGTCGGCGGATCCGTCGGTGCGGCGGTTCAGCCTAATGATGGCGGCAATTCATCGATCCTGTTTGATCGTGATTTGAACGGATCATTTGGCGACACAGTGATTACGTCGGGCGGCGCAAATGCTTTTTCCACCGGTTTTTGTGGTGGTGCAGCAACAAGTTCGGCAAACGAGAACTGCACCAATGACAAGGATGCCGTCGAATATTATAGCCGTATCGGCGCGGACACTCATATGGGGCCGGTTGTGATCGGCGTGATGGGTGAATTTGGCCGTCCCGAAATCAACGATAGTGTGTCGGCGTTCAGCACAACACCGGCGAGTTACACCATGACTCGCAAGCTCGACTATACCGCAAGCATCCGTGGTCGTATCGGCTTCACGCCGACGCCTATGCGCACGACGTTGTTCTATGCAACGGGAGGCGCGATGTACGGCAAGGTCAAGAGCAGCTTTTCAACAAGCAATACAGCCAACAGCTTCACGCTTAATGGCGATAAGGATGCTTGGGGCTACAGCGGCGGTGGTGGTGTTGAGCAAAAAATCGGGAAGAATTTCTCGGTCGGTCTCGAATATATTTATAGTGAACTGAAAGACGACAAGGGCCGGGTCCGCGTTGGTGCGGGCACTGCGCCTGCGACCAATCCATTTTTGTTGGCGGGTGCCGGTGGCACCGATTTCAAACGTAGCGATGACAAATTTCGTTGGCACAGCATGCGCCTGACAGCCGCATTCCGGTTCTAAGCCGGATCGGATTCGACCGGGAAGGGGAGAATGCGAACTCTTCTTCTTCCCGGTCGATCTACTTTACAAACTTTTACTATCTGACTCTGGGCCCGCCGAACGGCATTGGTGGCGGCGCACGTCGATCACGGCGCGGCATTTGCGCCTGATACGCTTGCCCACAATGCTGAACACAATAGGGGAATCCCGGGTTCACGGTCGTACCGCAGAAGTGGAAATCCGGCTCGCCAGGGTGACCCATCGGCCATTTGCAAATCTTGTCATTGAGATCGAGCAATGTCGTTTTGCCCGCCATATCCGGCGCAGGTTTGGCGGGCACGAGGCGGCGCGGTGGCGCGGGTGTTGATGGTGGCGCTTGATCGCCCGGCCCCTGACGAAGGAAACCGCCAGGACCAACCGAGCGGAGTTGCGCGCCCGTTGGACCAGTTGGCGCTTGAGGCGTGTAGACAGGGACGAAGCTGCGTGGTGCAGCCGGTGGTGGCGGGGGCGGTGGGGGTGATTGAGATGGTGACGCAGCACGGGGCGATGCAGTCTTAGGTGATGCAGCCTTAGGTGCTGATGCTTTCGCAGGTTCGTTGGGCTTCACCGGCGAGGGGCGCGATTGCAGGTCTAAGCGATGCGCCTTCCCGATCACAGCGTTACGGCTGACGCCGCCCAAATCTTCGGCGATCTGGCTGGCAGTCATACCCTTTTCCCACATTGTTTTGAGGCGTTCGATGCGTTCGTCAGTCCAGGACATGCGTTTTCCCTATATTCTTCAGTCGGCGTCTTGCGAGCGCCGGGCCGAATGCCTACCGGCAATGATATGAAC
>JAYTWA010000248.1:0-1633 GCA_043743675.1 Sphingomonadales bacterium | reverse complement strand
GAAGGTGCGGTCACGCTGGGTGAGGTGGCTGCTGCATGGCCGCCCAAGGGCATCGAAGTCATTGATCCGTTTCACTTTCCGTTGCTCAACACGCTGATCCTGCTCTGTTCAGGCACAACGGTGACGTGGGCGCATCACGAGCTGATCCACGGCAACCGCGATGGCCTCAAAAAAGGGCTGTGGGCGACCGTCATTCTTGGTGTCCTGTTCACAAGCATTCAGGCGTATGAATATGTGCACGCGCCATTCGGTTTTGCGGGCACCAACTATGGTGCGGCGTTTTTCATGGCGACCGGGTTCCACGGGTTCCACGTCCTCATCGGCACCATCTTTCTCGCGGTCTGCCTGAAGCGTGCCTATAATGGCGACTTCACTCCGCGGCAGCATTTCGGCTTTGAAGCGGCCGCCTGGTATTGGCATTTCGTCGACGTGGTGTGGCTGTTCCTGTTTGTCGCCATCTATGTCTGGGGCGGCTGGGGCGCGCCTTTGCATGGCGGCTAAGCGAACGGATAGGTGAGCGATTGGCACCTCGCGCAGGTTAATGTCGGACGGCTGATCGCCGCGATGCCCGATCCGCGCGTCGTGCCATTCTTTCAGGCGCTCGATCGGGTCAATGCCCTTGCCGATGTGTCACCGGGGTTTGTGTGGCGGTTGCAGGACGACAGCGGCAACGCAACGGCGATCCAATATTCGCCCGATCCATTGCTTGCCATCAACATGTCGGTGTGGACGGACGCCGATGCCTTGTTCGCGTTCGTTTATCGCAGCGCACACGCACCAGAAATGGCGCGCCGCCGCGAATATTTCAGTCGTTATGACGGGGCATATCAGGCGTTGTGGTGGGTTCAGGCGGGCATAATACCAACAGTCAACGATGCCCTGTCGCGTCTGTGGTTATTGGACCGGTTCGGGCCGAGTGCGCAGGCATTTACGTTTAAGGCGCGCTTCCCCCAACCCGATCAATCGCATCCGCCCGTCGACATGAAACCCGACCCGTGGTGTGTCGGGCGCGCCTGATGGTGTCCACAGTCATGGCTGCGGTCACGGGCAGTTGCCCGAATTGCAATGCGAAGACATTGTTTCATGGTTGGATTGCTTTTGCGCCAAGATGTCGCGCGTGCGGGCTTGATTTCACAGCTTTTAACGTCGGTGATGGGCCGGCGGCATTCCTGACATTGATCGTCGGCGCGCTGGTTGTGATTGGTGCGGTGTGGTTGCAACTGGGTGTCACGCCCCCTTTATGGGTGCACATTCTGATCTGGCCTGTGGTTACGTTTGGTCTGGTCGTCGGCGGACTTCGCATTGGCAAGGCGGCGCTGCTACAGTCCGAATTCCGCAAATGAAGCGTTTGCCAATCCTCGCGACGCTATTGGTCGGACTTGCGGTGGCGGCCATGATTGCGCTGGGCGTCTGGCAACTGCAGCGGCGTGTCGAAAAAGAAGCGCTGATCGTTAGGCTTTCCGCAAATCGTGATTTGCCGCCGATGACTTATCCCGAACGCGCGCCGGTTGCCGACGAAGCCATGTTCCGCAAAGCGCGTGTGACGTGCCTGCGCGTGGCGGGCTGGCGCGTGACGGGCGGCGCGACGCCAAGCGGGCAGGGCGGATACCGTCACATTGCCGAATGTGTGACG
>JAYTWA010000247.1:0-2715 GCA_043743675.1 Sphingomonadales bacterium | reverse complement strand
CGGATGGCTCCGCGCCGGTCGATGATCCATCCGTTGATTGCATCTGGCCAGCTGCATCGGACGGCGCACACATAACCAATATGGTTTGTTTTGTCAAGGAGTTTTTGGGCTTTCGCTCATTTCCATAATCTTCAGCCAATGCTTTTCTTCAAGCGGCACGACGGACAGGCGGAATTGTTTGAACATCTGCATGTCCGCGAGTGCGGGTTCGGCTTTCATTGCACGCAACGTCACGGGATTGGCGAGCGCGCGGACCGGGGCGACATCAACGGCATAGAAAACGCCCTTGGGATCAGTCACATCGATATGGGCGAGGCCGACAACTTCCATGATACCCACGGCTTCGAGTCCATCGTTTGAGTGATAGAAAAATATCAGGTCACCCAGTGCCATTGCGCGCAAATATATCCCTACTTGGTAATTGCGTGTGCCGTCCCAGATTGTCTGTTTATCGCGAATAAGGTCATCCCAGCTGTATTTCGACGGTTCGGATTTCATGAGCCAATATTGCATGGCAGCGTCTTGCCAGCGCGTTGAGACGGGAGCAAGTGATGGACATGACACGAAAACTTATTTCATCGGGATCGCCGTTTGAGCGGCAGGCGGGTTATTCACGCGCCGTTGTTCAGGGCGGCTGGTGTTTCGTCGCGGGAACGACAGGGCCGGACCCGGACACACGCGCAATGCCCGACGATGTTGTCGCGCAGACGCGCAATGCGTTCCGCATTATCGAAGCCGCACTGGACGAAGCGGGATTCGCGTTGAGCGATGTTGTTCGTGCAACCTATTACATCACCGACATGGCCTATCATGATGCAATTTCGCCGGTGCTGGGCGAGAAATTCGGTGATATTCGTCCGGCAGCGACAATGGTGGTTGTCGCAGGCCTGATCCGGCCCGACATGAAAGTCGAAATCGAAGTCACGGCGTTCAAAGGATAACAATATGGTCACGGCAGTCTGGAATGGTGTCACAATAGCCCAAAGCGACGACACAGTCGTGGTTGAGGGCAATCATTATTTCCCGCGTACCAGCGTTGCGGCCGGCGTGCTGACTGACAGCGCAACGACCAGCGTGTGCGGATGGAAAGGGACAGCGAATTATCACAGTGTTGTTGCGGGTGGCGCCGAAAACCGCGATGCGGCGTGGTATTATCCCGATCCGAAACCAGCCGCGAGTGAGATCAAGGACCGGATTGCGTTCTGGAAAGGCGTGAAGATCAGTTGATTTTTCGGCTTGGCCAAGTTATTTGGCCAAGCAATGGGACTTCAGTTTAACATTGGTGAAGCCAAGGACCGGCTATCCGAGCTCGTTGCGGCGGCCAAGCGCGGCGAGGATGTCGTTATCGCGCGCGCAGGCCATCCCGAAGTGCGCATTGTGGCGATCAATCCCGATGCTGCAAAACTCGAACTTGCCGCAAAACGGCGTGCGTTTATCGGGAGTGTAAAATCCACACCTGAATCAGAGGCTTATGACTGGTTCGCTCCGATGAGCGATGAGGATCTTGCTCTTTTTTACGGCGGCCCACCGCCCGAGCTTGATGACTTATCTGCTTGATACGCATAGTTTCGTCTGGCTTGTCACGCGAGATAAACGGCTGAGTCCGGCGGTTATTGATCTCGTCGCGGACCCTGAAAATGAAATATTTCTAAGTGTCGTAAGTCGCTGGGAAATTGTTTTGAAACAGCGGCGCGACCCCGGTTTACTTCCAGAGCCGTTTGAACGTGCCTTTTCGCGAAGTTCATTTCGTGCGCTCGATCTTGCTTTCGACGTGCCTGAATATCTCGCTAATCTGCCGTTTCACCATCATGACCCGTTTGACCGTCTGATCATTGCGCAGGCATTGGTCGCGGGGCTGACTCTCGTTTCGCGTGACGGCATAATTCAAAAATACGACGTCCCGATTTTCTGGTAGAGCAAGCGCATGTCCACAACCTACACCATCGACACTTCGACCAGCCTTGCAAATCCGACGCCGGCGCCCATGAAGCGGCTGACCGTGCCAGCAATCCGCGCGCGCAAGGCGGATCGTATTACGGCGGAACCGCTGGTGATGCTGACTGCTTATACCGTGCGGATGGCGCAGATACTTGATCCGCATTGCGACATACTGCTGGTCGGCGATTCGCTGGGGCAAGTGATTTACGGTTTGCCGTCGACGCTGCCGGTGACGCTCGACATGATGTGCGCGCACGGTGCGGCCGTGGTGCGCGGGAGTTATCATAGTGTTGTGATCGTCGACATGCCGTTCGGAAGTTACGAAGGATCGCCGCAGCAGGCGTTTGCGAGCGCGAGCCGGGTGATGGCGGAGACGGGATGCGCGGCGGTCAAACTCGAAGGCGGCACGGCCATGGCAGAGACCATCGCGTTCCTGTCGGCGCGGGGCATTCCGGTAATGGGGCATATTGGCCTGACACCACAGGCTGTGAATCAGCTCGGTGGTTATGGCGCGCGCGGGCGTAGTGATGCCGAATATGCCCGTATCCTTGATGATGCGAAGGCGGTCGCGCAAGCGGGCGTGATGGGGATGGTGCTCGAAGGGGTTGTCGATACGCTGGCCGATGCGGTGGCCGCAGCTGTGGATGTGCCGGTGATCGGTATCGGGGCATCGGCGAATTGTGATGGGCAGGTTTTGGTGACTGAGGACATGCTCGGCCTGTTCGAACGCACGCCGCGTTTCGTGAAGCGTTATGCGGCCATGGCCGAATTTGTGAG
>JAYTWA010000246.1:0-1550 GCA_043743675.1 Sphingomonadales bacterium | reverse complement strand
CGTCGGGTATCAAATGCTGAACTCGCCGAAACTGTTGACACCTCAGACGCATGGATTGTCGAACGCACTGGCATCCGCGCCCGCTATATTGCGGGTGAAGGTGAAACGACGGCAACGCTTGCGACCGATGCAGCACGCAAGGCTCTCGACGCCGCAGGTATGGAGCCCTCGGCCATTGACCTGATTGTGCTGGCAACCGCGACGCCCGACCAGACTTTCCCGGCAAGCGCCACAAAAGTTCAAGCGATGCTCGGCATTAATGATTGTGTCGCGTTCGATGTTGCCGCTGTCTGCTCAGGCTTTCTCTATGCGCTCTCGGTCGCTGAAAGCATGATCCGCGCTGGATCTGCGAACACGGCGCTCGTGATCGGTTCGGAAACCTTCAGCCGTATCCTTGACTGGGATGATCGCGGCACCTGCGTCCTGTTCGGCGACGGTGCGGGCGCTGTGGTGCTAAGCGCCGTCGAGGACGGGCGTGGTGTGCTCGCCGCCAAACTTCATGCTGATGGGCGGCACAATCAGCTGCTTTACGTCGATGGCGGCCCCTCGACGACCGGCACTGTCGGAAAAGTCCGCATGGAAGGGCCTGCCGTGTTCAAGCATGCCGTCACCAATCTCGCCAATGTCCTCACTGAAACACTGACCGCTGCAGGGCTTACCGCAGCCGATGTCGACTGGGTTGTCCCGCACCAGGCCAACGCAAGGATCCTTGATGCAACCGCGCGTAAGCTCGGCCTTGATCCCGCCAAAGTCGTTGTCACGGTTGACCAGCATGCCAACACCTCCGCTGCCTCGGTGCCACTCGCGCTTGACGTCGCGGTACGCGATGGTCGCATAAAATCAGGCGATCTCGTCATCCTCGAAGCGATGGGCGGTGGCTTTACATGGGGCGCAGCCGCCGTTCGCTGGTAACGTGCAATTGACCTTCCTGTGCATAACGATAAGATATGTCACTTGAACGACTTACGGGGAACATTTGATGGCTGATACCGGCACGCTCACCCGCGCAGACCTGACCGAAAAACTGCACCGCCAGATTGGCCTGTCGCGCGCTGACTCTTCGGGTCTTGTCGAAGCTGTTCTCGACGAGATGTCTGCGGCCTTGGAAAAGGGCGAAAATGTTAAAGTTTCGGGCTTTGGCAGCTTTGTCCTGCGCGACAAGAGCGGGCGGATCGGGCGCAATCCAAAAACGGGCGTCGAAGTGCCTATCGCACCGCGCCGTGTGCTGACCTTCCGCGCAAGCCAGACCATGCGCGAACGCATTGTCAAGGGTCGCTAAAGGGGCTGTCGATTGACTGAACCCAAAAGTGCAGGCGCATTTCGCACCATTGGCGAGTTGTCCGCCGAGCTTGGCCTGCCGCAACATATCCTGCGCTATTGGGAAACGCGATTTCCGCAACTGCGGCCGCTGACGCGCGCGGGGCAACGGCGTTATTACCGGCCCGACGACGTTGCACTCGTCCGCCGTATTGACCAGGCACTCAATCGCGACGGCTATACGATAAAGGGCGCGCAGGGATTGTTAAAAAATAGCAGTGCAGCAACGCCTG
>JAYTWA010000245.1:0-4502 GCA_043743675.1 Sphingomonadales bacterium | reverse complement strand
CGATCATACCACCAAGAAAGCCTGGACGCTTTCAACCATACGACACTACCAAAGTCGTCCAGCCCGGATGCACGTGGCAAGGACGCGCCGGTCGATATTTCAACACTGTCCTGATTTTGGAGTCGAGTTGCGTCTAACGCCGCTCGGCAAAATAGCTTTCCTCGGCCAGATCACTGAACCGCGTTATCTTGGCCTCAAACTTCAGGTTCACTTTGCCCGTGGATCCGTGGCGCTGTTTAGCGACAATCAACTCGCAAGTGCCGAACACTTTTTCCATTTCGGCAGCCCATTTGGCGTGATCCTCATGCGTTTTTGCGTCGTCATTATCAGCAGGCCGCTTGGGCTCGCGTGACTGGACATAATATTCCTCACGATAAACGAACAGGACAATGTCGGCGTCCTGCTCGATCGATCCCGACTCGCGCAAATCAGCCAATTGAGGCCGCTTGTCCTCGCGCTGTTCGACCGCACGACTCAGCTGCGACAACGCCAGCACCGGCACATTCAATTCCTTGGCCAAGGTCTTCAGCCCACGCGAAATTTCTGAAATCTCCTGCACGCGATTGCTCTCACCTGAACGCCCCGATCCCTGCAAAAGCTGGAGGTAATCGACCACGATCAAACCAATCCCATGCCGCCGCTTCAACCGCCGTGCCCGCGTCCGCAGTGCCGCAATCGTAAGGCCCGGCGTGTCGTCAATAAACAGCGGCAATGTCTCCAGATCCGCTGCGGCCCGTGCCAGATTACGGAAATCGGCCTGCCCGATCTTGCCCATGCGCAATGCTTCGGAACTAATCCCCGAATTTTCAGCCAGCACGCGCGTCGCCAGCTGGTCCGCCGACATTTCAAGACTGAAAAAAGCGACTTTTGCGCCAACTGACTTCGCCGGATCAATCCCGTCCGTTTCGTCCTGCACCCAACGCCGCGCGGTGTTGAAGGCGATGTTCGTTGCCAGTGCCGTCTTCCCCATGCCCGGACGACCGGCAAGAATAAGCAAATCCGAATGATGCAGACCACCGATTTTGGCGTTGATCGACTCAAGACCAGTCGTGATCCCCGACAGCCCGCCGCCGGTATTCAACGCTTTCTCTGCAATCTCCACAGCCGCCCGCGTGGCCTGCGCAAAGGTCTTGACGCTGCCTTCGCCGCCGCCCTCTTCGGCAACCCGATAAAGGGCAACTTCCGCCGCTTCAATCTGTCCCTTAGGGTCAACCGAAACCGACGTATCGAGCGCGCCATCAACCATTTCGCGCCCAACCGACACGAGCGCGCGGAGCATCGCCAGATCATAAATCTGGTTGGCAAAGTCCCGTGCCCCGATCAGCGCGGCACTGTTTCCCGTCAACTGCGCAAGATATGCTGGACCACCCAGTTCACGCATCGTCTCATCGGCTTCGAACATCGGGCGCAGAGTCACCGGATTGGCCACCATATTCCGGTCAAGCATCCGCAGGATCGAATCATAAATCCGCCCATGCACAGCTTCGAAGAAATGATCAGGACGCAACCGCTGCTGAAAATCCTCGGCTATCCGATTGTCGATCATCAATGCGCCAAGCAGCGCAGCCTCGGCTTCGATATTGTGCGGAAGTTCGGGACCCGTCGGCGGCGAGGGAACGGACATGAGTCGGATTGGATCGGCCATCGAACCTTCATGCGCGCGGCAATGCTGTGGCTCAATGGCGAAAGGAAAGTTATCCCCGCTATACTTTTTACAGCAGGACAGCATAAGGCAAACGCATGTCCGACCCGCGCATCATTGCCATCGATCTTGACGAGCATACGATATTGTGGCGCACAGCCGACATCGAACAGGAACGGCGGATCGCGATTTTCGACCTTCTTGAAGGCAATTACTTCAAGCCGCTGCGGCCACTTGCCGATAACTATGACGGGCCGTTCAAGCTAAAACTCTCCGTTGAAGAAGGGCGTCTCGCGCTCCAGATTTCACGCGACGACGACGGTCTGCTCGAAACGCACATCATCGCGCTTGGCCGATTTCGTCGTCCGATCCGCGATTATTTCGCAATCTGCGACAGTTATTTTCAGGCCGTCAAGGCTTCAACGCCCGCGCAGATCGAAACCATCGATATGGCTCGACGCGGCATTCACAACGAAGCGGCTGAATTACTCAAACAACGACTCGCCGAAAAAATTGATCTCGATTTTGACACTGCGCGCCGCCTGTTCACGCTGATCTGCGTGCTGCATATCAAGGGATGAGCATGACGCCCGAAATTTTAATCGCTGCCGCCCGCGATGCTGCAAAAAATGCCTATGCGCCTTATTCGAAATACCATGTCGGAGCGGCTGTCCTGCTGACCGACGGGCGGATCGTAATCGGCGCGAATTTCGAAAATGCCAGCTACGGCCTCTCACTCTGCGCCGAAACCGTGGCGATGGCAAAAATCGCCAACGACGGTCTTCTCGCAGACGTTGCCGAGATTGCCGTTATCGGAGGCACAGGATCAGCGCCGGTCCGCCCCTGTGGCCGGTGTCGCCAAATCCTGAACGAAGCCGCAGAAATTGGCGGACGCGACATCATCATCCATTGCAGTTCGGGGGACGGCACGGCTATCGAGCGGCATCTGTTGTCCGCACTCCTCCCTCACGCTTTCGGCCCCAAGGATTTAAGCGATGTCGCTAACTAGCTTTTTTTACAATGAGTGTGGCTCAAAGTCAGGGCTCGCTAAATTTACGCGCTTAGCGCTGATGCTTGCTATGTTGCCTAGTCTTTTGATGACTACGGGACATGCGAGTGAGTTGCTGGACTACCCTAACGTGCAAGTCACATATTACACCGTCTCGGGTAAAACGACGTCCGCAATTCGTAGTTCAATCAATCATTTCCGGCCAGTCGATCCAGACGATGGGAAAAGGTACGATGGTCTGACACTTTGGCGGATTGAGTGGCAATGGAACGGCGCGGCGAATGGCGGCTGTGATCTTGCTAACGCAACAGTTCGAGCAATTATTACGGTATCGCTTCCAAAACTTGATGATAAAGTTCCTGCACAAAAAGCCGCTTTGAATAAATGGAATGCATATATCACGGCTCTAAAAGGGCATGAAGCGAATCATGCTCGATTTGCGTTGAATGGAGTTGCACAAGTCAAACGCGCCATTGCCAAAAGTTCTTGCGATACGGCCAATGCAGCGGCCAAATTAATTTTAGAGGACATTAGATCAGAAAGTGCCGACTATGATCGTAAAACTGATCATGGCGCCAAAGAGGGAGCAGTGTTCCCTTAAAGTATTGTTGTTTCTCAGCACTGAAACTCACTGCAGCTTAGCGATAAAGGACGTGAATGACCATCCAATCTGACCGCTGGATCCGCGAGCAAGCACAAGCCACAGGCATGATCGAACCCTTTACCGAAAGCCAGCGGCGCGATGGCTGCATCAGCTATGGCCTGTCTTCCTATGGCTACGATGCGCGTGTGGCTGACGAATTCAAGATTTTTACCAACGTCGATTCGTCGATTGTCGATCCAAAGAATTTCGATCCGAACAGCTTCGTTGATCGCAAGACCGATATTTGCGTGATCCCGCCAAACAGTTTTGCGCTCGCCCGGACGGTCGAATATTTCCGCGTCCCCCGCAATATTCTCGTCATCTGCCTCGGCAAATCAACCTATGCGCGGTGCGGGATTATCGTGAATGTGACGCCGCTCGAACCCGGTTGGGAAGGGCATGTCACGCTCGAGTTCTCAAATACGACGCCACTGCCGGCAAAGATTTACGCCAACGAAGGGGCGTGCCAGTTTCTGTTCCTCAAAGGGAACGAACCCTGCGAAGTCAGCTATGCCGACCGCGCGGGCAAATATATGGGGCAGCGCGGCGTCACGCTGCCCAAACTCTAACCTAACGCATTGCCAATTCGACCGTGCCGCCAAGGCCGGCGCGCGCGAGGTCATGTGACCATACAGGACGACCATCGACGGCGGTCAGACGCACGTTGCTCCGTGACAAGACGCGCTGATAGGCGACATTTGCTGCTGCTGTCCGATTGGTGTGGCGATAAACATGGCCAAGGTTGATCAGCGCAGGTTGATCGGCAGGCGCAACCAACAACCGCTGCATCAGCTTGGTCTCGGCAACGGCATATTGACCAGAAGCAATCGCCTGATTCGCATAGTTATCCACAGGCTGTGCCGCTTGAGCGGCCATTGAGCTAAATGCTAAACCAAGAGCAGTAATAAGGGTTTTCATGGCAATCCTCTCCTATCTCGCTTTACGAGTTGCAGAAAAGCTATGCTTCAATTTCACATTTGTGAAGTGCAAATGTAACAACTTTGTCATTTTCGGGATTGGTGACGGATATTCGACGGGCGGCCACGCTTGTTTTGCGACCTATGCCCTTCGCGACGAGGGCGCTGCGCTGGCGCATCGGGCAATTCAAATCGCAACGAACCGCTGATCGGATTGGCCTCGGCAAGGCGCAACGGCAGAATTTGCCCAATCGTATAGCGCGTTCCCGTGGCGTCGCCCTCGATGGTCTT
>JAYTWA010000244.1:0-7444 GCA_043743675.1 Sphingomonadales bacterium | reverse complement strand
CCCTGCGGATGCAAAAGTCGTCACGCAAGCTGCCAAACTCGGCAAAACCGTCGCCGAAGTTGGCAAGGGCACTAAGTTGGGCGGCGTTATCGCCGATCTCGCCAATCGACTGGTTTCAACGGGCGATGAGACGGTTGCCGCCGCAGCAACAGCTTCTGAAGGTAAAAAGAAGAGTTCGCTTCTGGGCAAACTTGGTGGCCTGAAATCGATGATGCCGGGCAAATCAAAGCCAAAAGCAAGCGTGGAATAATCGATATGCTGTCACTCCCGATCATGATGATGGCAGGCGCGGGCGTTTTGGTTGTCGCGATGGTTGCGCTTGCGTTTTCGGGACCATCAACAGCAAAGGCACAGACCCGTCGCCTCAATGCCCTGCGTGACCGGCACAGCAATTCGACCGGCGCCATTGTTGAAGCGCAAATGCGACGTATTCAATCCGTGCGTAATACCCGGATGGATAATCTTGCCGCACAGTTCCTGCCAAAGCCTGCGGTGCTGAAAAAACGGCTCGACATGACGGGCAAGAATTGGACGCCCGGAAAATATCTGGCGGCCTGTCTGATTATTGCCGCTGTTGAAGCCTCATTCTCGATATTCAAGGGTGTTCCGGTCCTCCTCGCACTTTTTGCCGCGATCGGAACCGGGCTGATGCTCCCACATATTTATGTTGGAATGACAATCAAACGCCGCGTTGCCAAATTCACAAAGAATTTCCCCGATGCCATCGAACTTCTTGTTCGCGGCTTGCGCTCGGGCCTGCCGATTACGGAAACACTGAGCGTTGTTGCCTCCGAAATTCCCGGCCCCGTCGGTGCCGAATTCCGTCAGGTCAGCGACAAAATGAAAATAGGGCGGACAATGGACACCGCACTCCAGGAAACCGCGGATCGTCTCGGCACGCCCGAATTCCAGTTTTTCGTAATTACGCTGCAAATCCAGCGCGAAACGGGCGGCAACCTTGCCGAAACGCTGTCTAACCTTGCCGAGGTGCTGCGTAAGCGCATGCAGATGAAATTGAAGATCAAGGCGATGTCGTCCGAATCGAAAGCTTCAGCCTATATTATTGGTGCCTTGCCGTTCATCGTCTTTTTCCTGATCTATCAGATCAACTACAACTATATGTCGCAGTTTTTCACGGACCCGCGTCTGATCTGGACCGGGCTTGGCGGCATGGTCTGGATGGGCATCGGTGCGTTTGTCATGCGCCAGATGATCAACTTCGAAATCTAGAGGGAATATATTCGTGCCAAATACCCACGGAACGTCTCTCTTCGGCATTGATGTCATCTGGATCGCAACCTTCATGACGGCGATTTCGGCACTGGCTTCATTGTATACGCTCTACGCGGCAACGACTGTGCGCGATCCCATGACCAAGCGCGTCAAGGCACTGAATGAGCGCCGTGAACAGCTCAAGGCGGGCATCGTTGCGTCGACATCAAAACGCCGTGCAAAGCTGAACCAAAAGAACGAGACGACCGACAAGATGCGGTCGATGCTGTCATCGCTGAAAGTGTTGCAGGACACCCAGCTGAAAGATGCACAGATAAAATTGATGCAGGCTGGTATCCGGTCAAAGGACTTGGCCGTCATCGTTATTTTTGCGCGTCTTCTGATGCCGATCATCATTGGCGGTGGGGTTGTTCTCTGGGTCTATGGCTTTGGTGGCCTAGCCGATTGGACGCCGTTCAAGCGTTATGGTGCCGTCGCGGCATCGCTGGTCCTAAGCTATAAAGCTGCAGACATATGGCTGAATAACAAGATCACAAAGCGCTCGAATGACATTCGCAAAGGTCTTCCTGACGGGCTTGACCTCCTCGTTATCTGTGCCGAAGCTGGCCTGACTGTCGATGCCGCTTTCGGGCGCGTATCAAAGGAGCTGGGTCGGGCTTATCCCGAACTGGGTGACGAATTCGCGCTCACAGCCATCGAGCTGGGCTTTCTCACCGAACGGCGTCATGCGTTTGAAAACCTAGCCATGCGCGTCAATCTTGATGCTGTGCGCGGCGTGGTGACAACCATGATCCAGACCGAGAAATACGGGACACCGCTTGCCTCTGCCCTGCGTGTCCTATCCGCCGAGTTCCGCAACGAGCGTATGATGCGCGCCGAAGAAAAGGCAGCGCGTCTGCCTGCGATCATGACCGTTCCGCTGATCCTGTTTATTCTGCCGGTGTTGTTCATCGTTATTCTCGGCCCGGCGGCGTGCTCGATCAACGATCAGTTCATGAACAAATAAAGTTTGTTGCGTGCGGCGGCGGTCCTTTACCGGAGCGCCGCTTGCGCGGCTGCAAGGCGGGCAATCGGCACGCGATAAGGTGACGCGCTCACATAATCCAGGCCAACACTTTCACAGAACTGGATCGATGCCGGGTCGCCGCCATGTTCGCCGCAGATGCCGAGCTTGATGTCGGGCCGCGTTGCCCTGCCCCGCTCAGCTGCGAGTTTGACGAGTTCACCAACGCCCTCGATGTCAAGACTTACGAACGGGTCGGTCGCGTAAATGCCTTGGTCAACATAAGTCGTCAGGAACCGACTGGCATCGTCACGTGAAACCCCAAGTGTCGTCTGCGTCAGATCATTGGTGCCAAAACTAAAGAACGCGCCAACCTCAGCAATCTCACCCGCCATCAATGCAGCACGCGGCAGTTCGATCATCGTGCCAACCAGATAGTCTATCCGTTTGCCTCGTTCGGCGAAGACCGCTTCGGCCGTGCGGTCGATCACGTCTTTCATCAATTCCAGCTCACGCTTGGTCGCGACCAGCGGCACCATCACTTCGGGGATCGGCGACACAGCCAGATCGCACGCCGCTTCAAAAATCGCGCGCGCCTGCATTTCGTAGATTTCGGGGTATGTCACACCGAGCCGACACCCGCGATGGCCAAGCATCGGATTAAATTCATGCAGTTCGGATGCACGCCGTTTGAGCGTATCGACACTCACGCCCGCTGCTTCTGCAACAGCTTCGAAATCCGATTCTTCGGTCGGCAAAAACTCATGGAGCGGCGGATCGAGTAACCGGATCGTGACTGGTAGCCCTGCCATCACTTCAAATATGCCTAAGAAATCGGCGCGCTGTTCTGGCAACAATTTTGCCAATGCCGACCGCCGTCCTTTCTCGTCCGACGCCAGGATCATCTCACGCACCGCCGTAATCCGAGCCGCTTCAAAGAACATATGTTCGGTGCGGCACAGCCCCACGCCTTCGGCCCCGAAATCGCGCGCAATGCGGCAATCGTCGGGAGTCTCGGCATTGGCCCGCACTTTCATCCGCCGCGCGGCATCGGCCCAGATCATGAGCGTATTGAAGTCACCAGACAATTCGGGCTGCACAGTAGGGACTGCGCCGACCATCACTTCGCCTGATGCGCCATCAATCGTCAGCACATCACCTTCACGAATTTCGCGTGAGCCGACCCGGGCAATCTTCGCCTTGGCATCGATGCTGAGTGATCCCGCGCCGGAGACACAGGGCCGCCCCATGCCACGCGCCACAACCGCCGCATGTGACGTCATGCCACCGCGCGCCGTCAATATACCCTTGGCCGCATGCATCCCGTGAATATCTTCGGGGCTTGTTTCAGTGCGGACGAGGATCACACTCTCGCCCATTTCGGCACGCTTCTCGGCTGTATCACTGTCGAACACGGCAATCCCCGATGCCGCGCCGGGCGAGGCGGGAAGCCCCTTCACCAGCACATCACGCTTCGCTTTCGGATCAAGCGTCGGGTGCAGCAGCTGATCGAGCGCCGCCGGGTCAACGCGGCAAATCGCTTCGTTCTGCGTGATCAGCCCCTCGGTCGCCATATCCACCGCAATCTTCAGCGCCGCCTTCGCCGTTCGCTTGCCCGACCGTGTCTGGAGCATCCACAACGTCCCGCGCTCCACGGTAAATTCAATGTCCTGCATGTCGCGATAATGTGTCTCAAGCAGGTCAAACACCCGCGCCAGTTCACCATACACCTCGGGCATGGCTTCCTGCATCGAGAGCGGCTTGGCTTTCGCCCGCTCGCGCGCTGCCGTCGTCAGATATTGCGGGGTGCGGATGCCCGCGACAACATCCTCGCCCTGCGCATTGATCAGATACTCGCCATAATAGGCGCGTTCGCCATTGGCCGGATCACGCGTAAACGCCACCCCTGTGGCCGAGGTATCGCCCATATTGCCGAAGACCATGGCCTGAACGTTGACGGCCGTGCCCCAATCGCCCGGAATGCTGTTTATCCGCCGATAGACTTTCGCACGTTCGGATTGCCACGACCCGAACACTGCGCCGACCGCGCCCCAGAGCTGGTCGTTCACGTCCTGCGGAAACGGTTTGCCCCAGAGTTCGGCGACAAGCCGCTGATATTCAGCGACCAGCTTCTGCAAATCCTTGGCGCTCAATTCGGTATCAAGGTTGAACCCCTGATCTTCCTTGGCCATTTCGAGCGCTTCTTCAAACGCGCCATGATCGAGGCCAAGGACAACATCAGCATACATCTGAATGAAGCGCCGATAACTGTCCCACGCAAACCGCGCATCGCCCGACGTCGCGGCAAGCCCTTGCACGGTTTCGTCGTTCAGGCCGAGATTGAGGACGGTATCCATCATCCCCGGCATCGAAACCCGCGCGCCACTGCGCACCGAAACAAGCAGCGGATCAGCAGGATTGCCGAAGGTCTTGCCCGTGATCTTTTCGATATGCGATATTCCGCTCGCGACCTGCGCAGTCAGTGCGTCGGGAAACGCCTCACCATTGTCGTAATAGGCCGTGCACATCGGCGTCGAAATCGTGAAGCCCGGCGGCACGGGCAGGCCAATCGACGCCATCCCGTCAAGGTTCGCGCCCTTGCCGCCGAGCAACGTCTTGTCCTGCCCCCCTTCGGAAACCCCGCCGCCGAAGCGATAGACATAGTTGGTCATCTTTAACCTTCGATTTTGGAGAAGTCGGCAACGCGCATCACTGCGTCACGAAACCGCGCAAGCAACCCGAGCCGGAACGCGCGAATGGCGGGGTCCGGATCATTGACCATCACCCCTTCGAAAAACGCATCTATCGGTGCGCGGAGCGAGGCAAGTGCGGCCATGGCGGCGGCGAAGTCCTCGCGTTCGACGGCGGCCTGCGCGCGTGGTTCGGCAGCGCCGAGGGCGGCGACCAACGCAATCTCAACGTCACCTCGGACGTGATCCGGGGCTAGGCTACCTTCTTTCGCGTCCGAAGAAGAAAAGCCAAGGCCCGCATCAAGTGCGGGCTGACGATCTTGGGCGTCACCCGCCTGCTTCAATATATTCGCAGTCCGTTTAAACGCCGCATGAAGGTCACGCCCCTCATCTGTCTCCACAAACACCTGCAAAGCCCGCACCCGCGCGAGAAGGCGGACAAGATCATCCTCGCCACCGAGTGCGAAAACGGCATCGATCAGGTCATGCCGGACACCAGCTTCGCGCTGCTGAACCTTGAGGCGGTCGATGATGAACAAGAACAATTGCATACCCGGCGGTGTGTCGTGAACGCTTGATTTCGGCAACAATGCTTGCGTAATTGCATTGCCCAATGACACTTGAAGGTCGTTTTGAACTATCAGCAGGATTAAGCTAATCGCCGCTCGGCGAAGCGCAAATGGATCGCGTGACCCGGTCGGAGCTTCATTAATCTCAAAGAACTTAGCAAGCGTATCCAACTTATCAGCCAGACTCACCGCCACGGTCACCGGATCGGTTGGCACATCATCGCCCTGCCCCACGGGTTTATAGTGATCGCGGATCGCGGCGGCGACGCGGGGGTCTTCGCCTTGGGCGGTGGCGTAATATCCACCCATCACGCCCTGCAATTCGGGGAATTCGCCGACCATCCCGGTGACGAGATCGGCCTTGCACAATTCCGCCGCGCGCCGCGCAAGAGCGGGATCACAATCAGGCACGATCTTTTCAATCGCCAGCCACTCAGCCAGTTTCGCCACCCGCTCAACTTTATCCGCAATGGTGCCCAGCTTCTCGTGAAACACAATCTGCGACAGCTTCTTCACCTGCTCATCGAGCGGGACTTTCAAATCCGCTTCCCAGAAGAACTTCGCATCGCTCAACCGCGCGGCCAGCACTTTTTCATTCCCCGCGATGATCGCCGCGCCACCATCGGTCGCGTCGATATTCGCGGTGCAGACAAACGCCGGCGCCAGCTTGCCCTCCGCATCGGCACAGGCGAAATATTTCTGGTTGGTCCGCATCGTCAGCTGGATCACTTCGCGCGGCACGTCGAGGAATGCGGGATCGAAATGCCCCATCAGCGGCACTGGCCATTCGGTCAGTCCGGCATTTTCGATCACCAACCCCTCGTCCGGAATCACCGTCAACCCCGTAGCAGCCGCAGCTTTCCCGGCCCCCGCTTCGATCAACTCTTTGCGTTCGGACAGGTGGACAATGACATGCGCCGTCCGCAGCGTTTCGACATAGGCATCGGCATTCGCGATGCTGATCGGACCGCTACTGTGAAACCGGTGGCCGGTGGTCTCGTGGCCCGACTTGATCCCGTCGATTTCACATTCGACAACCGCATCGCCGAACAGTGCGACAATCCCCTGCAACGGTCGCACCCATCGCAGACTTTCAGTGCTGATCGATGCCCCGCCCCAGCGCATCGACTTGGGCCACGGGAAGGCCCTAATGATCGCGAGGATTGCTTCGGCCAGCACATCTGCCGTCGCGCGACCTGGTTTTTCAATCACCGCGAAGAACACACCATCGCGCTCAGTCAATTGCTCGCGGGTCAGGCCGGTCGATCTCAAAAAACCCGCCAACGCCTGTTCGGGCGCATTGGCACGCGGTCCTTTGCGCTCTTCACTCACCGCCTCGGTCTGATCGGGCAGTCCCCGCGCAATCAGCGCCAACCGCCGCGGTGTCGCGAAGGTCTCAATTGACGTCGCAACCAACCCTGCCTTCGCAATCTCGTCAGCAAACAGCCGCGCCAGATCGTCCTTGGCCTTCACCTGCATCCGCGCCGGAATTTCCTCGGAGCGCAGTTCGAGCAGGAAATCGCTCACGCCTTTGGTGGTCGCGCCGTCAAGCCGGTCGCTCACGCCGCCCACCCGTTTTTATCCATCCACGCCGCACACGCGCCTTTCGCCAGATCGCGCACCCGGCCCATATAGGCGGCGCGCTCGGCAACCGAAATCACCCCGCGCGCTTGCAACGTATTGAAGATGTGGCTCGCCTTGATCGCCTGTTCATAGGCCGGAATGGGTAATTTCGCGGTCAGGCAGTTTTCGCATTCCGCCGACGCTTTCTTGAATCCATCGAACAGCGTTTCGGTGTCAGCAACTTCGAAATTATAGGCTGACAGCTGGCGCTCGTTCTCAAGGAACACATCGCCATAACTGACGCCCGCGTCGTTGAACGCGAGGTCATAGACACTATCGACATTCTGAACATACATGGCGAGCCGTTCGAGCCCATAAGTCAGCTC
>JAYTWA010000243.1:0-2251 GCA_043743675.1 Sphingomonadales bacterium | reverse complement strand
TATTCCGGACCAGACCGTCGAATTGGGCACGACGACGGGTAAGCTGGTCGTTGTCGGCTGGGGATCGACATTCGGTCCGATCCTGCAAGCCGTGCGCCGTGCGCGGAACAAAGGTCTGGACGTGAGCCATGTGCATATCCGGCATATCTGGCCGATGCCGAAAAACCTCGGTGACTTGCTGCGCGGATATGACAAGATACTGGTGCCCGAAATGAACACGGGGCAGCTCAAGACTGTGCTGCGCGATCAGTTTCTAGTTGATGCAAAGCCGCTCAATAAGGTGTCGGGGCAGCCGTTTCGAATTGCCGAGGTTGAAGCGGCTATCGAGGGAGAATTGACCTGAGGGCTTGGTGGCATCGACAGGACGGGGGAACAAGGCTTTTCGTCGTCGTCACGTTTGTGGCGTTACTATTCGTTCTATGGTCACGATGGAGCGATGCCCAGGGCATTCGAAACTTAGGCTTGCAGGACTATGAAGCAACTGCATGCGTGAGACTTAAAGGTGATTGCAGAAGAGGTTACGACTGGGCCGAGCGTCGTGACGTTAGAAATGGACGAGATTGCCCAACGGCCAATTCAGAGAGTTTTAGGCAAGGATGCTTCTACAGAGTGGTCGAGACGTTGGCTGACGCCCGACCAGATATAGATGAATGAACGGACTTAACATGAACGACATGACTCCCATTCGCCTGACGACGCCCAAGGATTGGGAGACCGATCAGGATGTGCGCTGGTGCCCCGGTTGCGGGGATTATGCGATCCTGAAAGCAGTACAGCGGACGATGCCCGAGCTGGGTGCGCGGCCCGAAAACACGGTGTTCGTCAGCGGCATCGGCTGTTCGTCGCGTTTCCCTTACTACATGGAGACTTACGGGTTTCACACGATCCATGGGCGCGCGCCGACAGTCGCTACGGGGGTGAAGCTCGCCAATCCTGAGCTTGATGTGTGGATCATCACGGGCGACGGTGATGCGCTGTCGATTGGTGGTAACCACACGATGCACTTGTTGCGGCGCAACCTGAATTGCCAGTTTCTGCTGTTCAACAATGAAATCTACGGGCTTACGAAAGGCCAATATTCGCCGACGTCGCGCGAGGGGACTAAGTCGCCGTCAACGCCGTTCGGGTCCGTGGATCGTCCGGCGCGGCCCTGTGCATTTGCCTTGGGCGCGGGTGCGCGGTTCGTGGGGCGCGGGATTGATATTCACAAAAAACTGCCCGAAGTTCTGAAAGCGGCCTATCGCCACAATGGTGCAGCATTCGTCGAGATCTTCCAGAATTGTATTGTCTATAACGCGGATGTGTTCGGCGAATTTGCTGACAAGCAAAATGCCGACAATCATCAACTGTGGGTCGAGCATGGCCAGCCGATGCTGTTCGCGAAGGGCACGAAGGGGATTAGTGTTGACCGCGACAAGCTCGCGTTGACGGTCGTTGACGTGATCGAAGGCGACTGGGCTGCAGCGGGCGTGATTGTTCATGACATCACCAATCGGGCCGTTGCGCATATGCTGGTTGAAATGGTGTTCGGCCCGTTTCCGATGGCGCTGGGTGTGCTTTATGATGATCCGCGCCCGACGTTTGACCAGACGTTGCTGGCCGCGGACGAAGCAACAGCGGACGGAAAATCGGCCGATCTGCAAGCGCTAATGGAGCGCGCGCAGACATGGCATGTTGATAAGGATCATCATGTGATCTAGCCGGGGTTGATGACATCCCCTTCGATCCTGTGGTTTCGCCAAGACCTTCGCCTGTCCGATAATGCTGCGCTGAACGCGGCGGCGGAGGCAGGGCCAGTTGTTGCGGTTTATGTGTTTGATGAACACGCGGGCGCGGCGCAGCATTGGTGGCTGCACCATAGCCTGACAGCGCTGTCCAGCAGCCTTGCCGAGCGCGGTGTGCCGCTGATTTTGCGGCGGGGCGACGCAGTGGGCGAACTCAAGGCAGTGATGGCTGAAACCGGCGCGATGCAAATTCATGCGACGCGCGCTTATGAGCCGTGGTGGAAGGCGGCGGATGCGGCGCTCGGTGATGTGCTCACGCTCCATCATGGCAACTATCTGGTGCATCCGCCGACCGTGCTGACCGGGAGCGGGGGGCGCTATAAGATTTTCACGCCTTACTGGCGCGCGATCCTAGGACGGATGCCGCCGCAATTGCCGTTGAAAGCGCCCGAGAAGATCGAAGGCGTGGCTGCGAAAAGTGAACGGCTTGAGGATTGGGATTTACTGCCAACCAGGCCGGATTGGTC
>JAYTWA010000242.1:0-3908 GCA_043743675.1 Sphingomonadales bacterium | reverse complement strand
GGGGGCCGTGGCGCTTGATGTCAAATCGGGTGCGTTGACGTTCGACAATGTCCACTTTGCCTATGATCCTGAACGGACCATCCTTAAAGGTGTCAGCTTCGACATTCCGGCGGGCGGGACGCTTGCCGTTGTCGGGCCATCGGGCGCGGGCAAATCGACGCTCGCGCGGCTGCTTTATCGTTTTTATGATGTAACCAGCGGGCGGATCACCATTGATGGGCAGGATATTCGCCACGTCACGCAAAGCTCTTTGCGTGCACAGATTGGCATTGTCCCGCAGGATACCGTCCTGTTCAACGACACCATTGGCTACAACATTGCTTATGGTCGTGAAGGCGCAACACAAAATGATGTCGAAGCCGCTGCACGCGGGGCGGCAATCCACAGCTTCATCGCGTCCACGCCCGATCAATATAAAACTAAGGTTGGTGAGCGCGGCCTGAAACTGTCCGGCGGCGAGAAGCAGCGCGTGGCGATTGCTCGGACTTTGCTTAAAAATCCGCCAATCCTGATCCTCGACGAAGCGACCAGCGCGCTCGACAGCCGCACCGAAGCGGAAATCCAGAGCACCTTGTCCGCCATCGCCGAACGCCGCACGACCATCATCATTGCCCACCGCCTGTCGACGATTGTTGATGCCGATCAGATTGTTGTGCTCGACAACGGGCAAGTCGTCGAACGCGGTAGGCATGCCCAATTGCTCGCACAAAACGGCTTGTATGCCGAAATGTGGGCGCGGCAAGCAGCAGAGCAGGATGAGCCGGTGGCGGCGGAATGACGCCCCCCCTCGAAATTCTCCAGTCCACGTTCGGCTTTCCAGCATTTCGCGGGGTGCAGGCCGATGTTGTTGCGCGCGTTATGGCGGGGCAGCGGACAGCGGCGATTATGCCCACCGGGGCGGGCAAGTCGCTTTGTTATCAGCTGCCCTCCGTCGCGCTGCCGGGCACGTGCATTGTTATCTCACCGCTGATCGCGCTGATGCATGATCAGCTGCGCGCGGCCGAAGCGGTTGGCATTCGCGCGGCGACATTGACGTCGGTTGATGAAAACCGTGCTGAGACGGTCGAGCGGTTTCGTGCTGGCAAGCTCGACTTGCTCTATGCCGCGCCCGAACGCGCATCGCAGGCCAGTTTTCGCGGGCTATTGCGGGAAAGTCCGATCTGTTTGTTCGCGATCGATGAAGCACATTGCGTCAGCGAATGGGGGCATGATTTCCGCCCCGATTACCGATTGCTGCGCCCGATGCTCGATGATTTCGCGAACGTGCCGCGGCTTGCGCTGACGGCTACGGCGGATGCGCACACGCGCGAAGATATTTGTGATCAGCTCGGCATCCCACGTGAAGGACTAATTGTCGCGGGGTTCGATCGACCCAACATCCGATACCATATGGCCCCACGTGCAGGCACGACACAACAAGTCGCGGATGTTGTCGCCGCGCATCCCGGCCCCGGGATTGTCTATGTTCAGTCGCGCAAAGGGACCGAGATTCTGGCCGCACAACTGGGCAGCAAGGGCCGTGCGGTGCGTGCTTATCATGCTGGCCTTGATGCCGATGTCCGCCGCCGCAATCAGGCTGATTTCGTGCGGTCCGAAGACATGGTTATGGTCGCGACAATTGCGTTCGGCATGGGCATCGACAAGCCCGACGTGCGGTTCGTGGCGCATGCTGGCCTGCCCAAATCAATCGAAGCCTATTATCAGGAAACGGGTCGCGCAGGGCGTGATGGCGATCCGGCAGGAGCGTATCTGTTCTGGGGTGCCGATGATTTTGCCAAGGCGCGGCAGCGCTTGTCCGAGGTTGAGGAGTCGCGGGTTGCGGGGGAGAAAGTTCGGTTGCAGGCACTGGGCGCGCTCGTTGAAACGCCGGGATGTCGGCGCGCAATCCTACTGCGTCATTTCGGCGATCCCGCGCCCGAAAATTGCGCGAATTGCGACAATTGTCTGAACCCGCCCAAACTGTCCAACGTCACTGAACTGGCGCGCAAATTCCTGTCCGCGGTTTATCGCACGGGGCAGAGTTTCGGCGTCACCCACTTGGAAGATGTGCTGACCGGGCGCGCCAATGACCGGGCGATGAAGCTGGGGCATGATCAGCTGTCGGTCTTCGGCATTGTCGAGGGCGAGGATGCGGCGATGATCAAGCCCGTCGCGCGTGCGCTGTTGCTGCGCGGGGCGCTGGAAACCAACGAACATGGCGGCCTGATGTTCGGTGCTGATGCGCGTGCGATCCTGAAAGGTGAGGCCGATGTCGACCTGATCGAGCAACCGCGGCGCGAGCGGCGTTCAAAACGCGGCGGCACCGTGCCCAATCCCGTCGGTGATCCCTTGTTCGAGGCGTTACGCGAATGCCGCCGCACCATTGCTGCCGAAGCGGGATTGCCGCCCTATGTCATCTTTCACGATTCGACCTTGCGCGAGATGGCGGCGCTTCGGCCTGTGACTCTGGGCGGACTGGGCCAGATTACCGGCGTCGGGGCGCGCAAGCTGGACGCTTATGGAAACGCATTTTTGGCCGTTATACGAGACACAGCTGCATAACGTCCGAAAATGGCACGGATCCGCTGTGATAAACATTGACAAAACATTAACAAAGCCCACGCTGTGCTTAACGACAAAATAAATATGTGCAGCACGAATCCGCCGGCAGATGCTGGTGTTCACTCAAGCGAAAAAGGGATCGCCATGAAGAAATTGATATTTGGTGCACTATTGCTCAGTGCTGCTCTCGTAACACCAGCCGCCGCAGTAACTGTGATCGGTTCGACCAACGGCGCGCCGACTTTCAACCGTCCGCTTGCTGGAACGCCACCGACCCTCTTGTCGGGCGTTGGAACCGCCGTCAGCTATACCGTTACAGCTTTTACTGTGACGACAAGTGGTAGTTATTCGTTCCTGATGACCGGCCTGACACCGGTCAATTGGGATACATATCTCGGATTGCACTCGACCGCATTCAATGCCGCCACGCCACTTGTGAACGCTATTGTTTATAACGATGATTTCCCGTCGATTGGACTGTCCGGGTTCACGGCTGCGCTGACTGCCGGAACGTCTTATTTTGCAATTGCGACGGGGTTCGCCAATACAGATTCCGGTCGGTACTCGCTCGAAATCAATGGGCCTGGCACTGTCGTTATCGGCGGCGTCGGACAGGGCGCCGTTCCTGAAACGAGCACATGGGGGATGTTGATTGCAGGCTTTGGTATTGTCGGCGCAGCGATGCGTCGTCGTCTCCGTGCCACGGCTGCACTTGCCTAAAGCATTTGGTTCACCTCTCCTTGTAGATCGGCTATGTCGATGCTTCGAGGAGAGGGTGCCATGTTCCGCAGACTTGACGATCATTTCCACGCCGCGCCGCAGATTGCCGTGAGCGATATTGCCGAAGCCAAAGCGCTCGGCATAACCACCATCATCAACAACCGTCCCGATGGCGAGGAGCCGTCCGAGCCGCAGGGGGCCGAGATCGAAGCCGCAGCGCTTGCAGCGGGCCTCGGCTATGTCGCGATCCCAGTAACACATGCCGGTTTTTCAGGGCCGCAGGTGGCGGCGATGGCATCTGCGCTGGAAGGTGCTGGCGGACCTGTGCTTGCTTATTGCCGATCGGGCACGCGTTCGACATTGCTTTGGGCACTCGCGCGGACTCAGCTGGGTGATGAAAAAGCAAGCCTTCAGGCCAAGGCTGCGCGCAGCGGTTATGACTTGTCATCGATTGACCATTTGATTGACGTTGTGGCGGCGGGCCGATGAATTGGGCTTTGCTGGCGGGGTCGCTGGCGGCGGTGTTGCTGTTGGCATGGTCGGCCAACGTGATGGGGCTTGGTGGCGATGTCCGGCTGACCCGCGATGTCGCGCTGCGCATTACTGATGAAGCGGATTTCCAGCCCGTTGATCTCATCATAGACCGC
>JAYTWA010000241.1:0-7840 GCA_043743675.1 Sphingomonadales bacterium | reverse complement strand
TATCCGCACCAACCCCAATGAGCGTCAATATGCCCGTCCCCACAATCGCGCCCACCCCCAACGCGAGCAGATGCGGCCACGTCAATGTCCGCGTAAGCTGTTGATGCGCGGGGAGTTCACTCGTCGGGACGATGATCTTGCGGCGGAAAAGTGACATTCGCTCCCCTTAGTCTTTCTCGGTCTCGCGCCAGTCGAGCTTCGCAGTTTCATTCGCTGGCACGGTCACGGTCCACACCAATTTACCGGGTCGCGCAAGCATTTTACCAGTGAACTTGCTGAACGCGATGCTCTCATCTGCCACAGGAAACTCAGCTTCGAAGCGGATCGGCGTCGGGTTGGCATTGCTCACAGTAAGTCTTCTCGACTCCCAGTTTTTGCCTTCGCTTTCACCATCGCTAGTTTCGACCGTGACATTGCTTGCGGATCCAAAAATTAGATCAACCTCTTCGTCATTCGCCTTGTCGGCAATCGACGCCTCACCAACAAGAAAACGCTGCTCACCACCCTGCTGGAACAGCGCGACTTTACCCGCGGGAAGCGGCTCACCGAGACCGTTCGCTTTGTTATTCTTGAAACGGAACAACATCTGCGGCGCTTCAAGGCCGTTTGCATATTGCACCCGGTAAAGCATCGCGCCTTTCACACGCGGCTTGATCAGAAACGCCACTTGCTTTTGCGCATTCGCGGCGACGGTTACTGGCATCGGGATGCGATAGAGTTTCAAGTCGCCGAGGTTTTCGAGAACGGCGCGGCGTGTTCCGGTTACGACAATGCTCGCAGCATCCGACTCCATATCCATCGCTTTCATGCGCATCGCCATCGGCGCCGGCGCATAAACCATCGATGGCTCAGGCACTGGCTGCGCAAGCATCGCTTCACGCGACGGCCAGCAATTATAGCGACGGTCCAGTGATTGCGCCTCTTCGGGCCCACTATCATCAGTGTTTTCCCGATTTACCTTTCCCGCAATGGCCGCTGCCTGTGCATCAACGAAACTCGTGTCATCGCTGCTCGCCATAGTCAGCCAAGCGAACAGATTGAGCTCGCTCGCATCCGCCGAAAATTCGCCGACATAATTGGCCTGCCAGTCAAATTGCTGCGACAGATAGACCAGGGTGATCGTCCGCCGCCCGCCCGGTTGATCTTTGGTCGTCATCGACAATGTGGGCTTGGCCGACAACCCTTGCGGCGCATTCGGAAAGATCAGATCACTGTCGAGACCACTGCAATAAATCGGCTCAAACCCCTTTGCTGTCTGAACAACAACGCCCGCTGTGCCCGAACGGATTGTTCCCGTTTCTTCGGTAAACTTCCCCGTCGCCGGATCATTGCGGCGAAGGATCACGCGCTGCCCGGTAAACGCATCAAGCAAACTGCGTTCGGACAGCAGCGCCGCATCGCGGTTCTTTTCAGCGATTTCTGCCCCAAAAATCAGCGCCGATTGCGGCACAATCCCGCTCGCCACGCCTTCGAACCGAATTGTCACGACGCCCGGCGGCAGATCGACAATCCGCGTTTCCGAAATCAGCGCAAAACCCTGCAAATTTTCGAGATCAAGCGCGCCATCGACGCTACGGTTGGGATCACGATAGATGGTCACGCCAACCTTATCGGGTGCGCTGGAAGTCACTAAAGACTGCGCCATCGCAACGCCCGACCACGCCATCAGCAACAGGCAAAGCCAGCGGATCATCACCAAGGCGTGACGTACGTGACCGTCAATTCAGTCTTGCCATTCGCGGCCACGGGGACTTCCCAGACACGCTCATCGGCACTGACTTGCTCGCCCTTGATGCTTTCCTCAGGGATACGCAGATCGCGCCACCACCACCAGCTGTTCAGGCCCGCCTGCACCACATCAACCTTCACAGGCACTGGCTTCGCATTGGTCACGATGTAGCGCATCTGCGTCAGATAAAATGTCTTGGGCACCGAATACGTCACTGTCTCGACGCTCTCTACATTCCCGTTTTTCCGCACGATCCGGTATTGCGCATAGCGTTCCCATTGATCGACCGTAATCGCTTCGCGCTTCACCATCACGGGCTGAACTTTGACATCAAACGCATCGCCCGTTTTAAGCGCCAGCGCCGAACCACCCGGCGTATGCGGAATGCTACTTTCACCGATAAACTGTGATTGACCGCGTGCATCGCGCATATAGACGCGCACTGTCCCAGCGGGCAGTGCATCACCGATCCCACCAGCTTTCGCATTCGAAAATTTCAAGACGGAAGCCGCGCTTTGCGCTTCATCCGAAGCGCCCATCCAGCCATTACGAAACTCATAGCCCTTGCGCGCAGGCACACCCGCAGCATCTAGAAAGCTCACTTGCTTAGTCTGAGCGTTGGCAATCGACGTCCGCCCATCAATCGGATAGACATAAAAATCACCGACACGCTCACGTGATCCCGTTTCAGTCCCCGCATTGTTGCCACGTGGATTTGACATGCCCCGTTGATAGTTGCGCGGCCCCTGCTGAAGGGTTCCGACGTCCCCTGCGACCAGCAAAGTGCGCGCGTTGGTGAACGTCGTGCCCGTCGAATTGGTGAGCGTAATCCAGCCCTGCACATCGATCTTGCCCGCAGCTTCGTCGAACAGCGCAACATAATCGGCATTCCAGCCCATCCCGGGCGTCAGATAACTGAGCGCCAATGGTCGCGTCCCCGCCCGCGCCACATCCAGCGTCACTGATAGCGTTGGCCGCGCGCGCAGATTTGGCGGGATTGAGTCATAGACAATCTGATTGGTTGCATATTCGCTCAGCGTTTCAATGCGGCCACCGATCTGGACAACGACGCCGCCGTTAACCGCAAGGATTTTGGCGCGCTCATTCGTCTTCGCGCCTGTTGCCGGATTGGTCGTGGTGATCGTTACCATCTGCCCCACTGCTTTTTTCAAAAGGGCGTTGGGTGACAGCAGATCATAATCGAAATTCTGTTCAACGATGCCAAAATCAGCCCCAATCAGCGTGACCGTTTCTGCACGAATCTGTGCCGACACGTCGGGAAATTCCACTATTGTTTTTCCCGCGGACAGCGTTGTCTGTCGCACGTCCTGCACCAGCGCTAGGTTGTTATTATAAATCGTGACCGAAACATCGCCCTGCGCAGACTGCGCCAGAACGGGCGCGGCAAAGAGCAACGGCAACAATATGATGGCACGCATGAGCGACCCTCCCCTTGGTTGGGGTGATCATGACTATATTTTAGCTGACTGCGAAATGAATAACGCAGACGGCAGGGAATTAACCCTCGGCCACAGCCTCATCGACAATCTTCTTGGGCCGACCGCGACGCTTGGGCGCGGGCGCTTCGTCGGCATCAACCAACGGTGCCACGGCAATCGCGGGCGGCAGCAGATCAAGGCTCAAGGTCGATTCCTCCGGCGCATCGTCACGCGCAACACGCGGTTCGCGGTCGCGGCGAGGACGATCCTCACGAGGCCGATCTTCGCGCGCTTGCCGCTCAATCCGGGGCCGGTCCTCACGCGCCGGACGATCCTCACGCGGGCGCTGTTCCTGTCTAGGCTGCGATTCGCGGCGATAATCATCGCGCGGCGCCCGGTCCTGACCATTGCCATTATTATTGCTGTTGCGCGGACGGTCGCCATAGTCACGACGCGGACGGTCATTTTCCTCGGAACGTTCACGCGATTCCTGCGGCTGTTGCTCACGATCATAACGTGGTTGTGCTTGTGGCGCCTGAACGCGTGATTGCGGGCGCGGGTCGAATTCGTCACCGTCGAAAACTTCTTCGCCATCGTCACCGCCGTCATAACCCTGCTGCTCACCCTGATCCTGCCCGCCTTCGCGACGTGGCTGGTTCTCTTCATAACGAGCGCGCGTATCGGCAAGTACGCGGAAATAATGGTCGCTGAATTGCAGGTAATATTCGGTCAGCACCCGGTCGCCCGATTGCTGAGCATCGCGCGCCAGTGTCTTGTATTTCTCCAGCAGTTGCGCCGCATTCCCGCGTGACCGATTATCAATCCGGTTGCCATTATCCTGGTTGCGGTTGCCGCCTGAATTGTTGCCCTGCGGACGCTGATTATTGTTGTTCCGACCGCGGCGGCGGTTGTTGTTCTGCTGGCGATTGTTGATCAAGAGTCTGTCGTCCTTAACAACGCGGGTTCAAACGTCCCTTTGTGGCCCCCGTGCCTGCTGTCGTATCCAACCCTTGGACGATCAGCTGCTTCTCCAAACTTCAAGCCAAAAGCCTTAAAGCCGGTTACTGGTGGGGGTGAAGTGACGGCACATTTGCTTCGTAAAGCGGGGAGATGCGTTCGTCTTTCAATAACTTTCTAGCGGCGATTGCTTAACGAACCAAGCATTATTTATGTTTTGCGATGAGGCACCGATCACGCCCGCCCAAATCTTTGCGGCAGGCGACCGCAAGACCTTCGTTTTCGAGGAGTGCTCTCACGGCGGCGGCTTGTGTGTGGCCAATTTCGATACACGCGATTCCACCCGTCACACGCGGCAACAACGGCGCGAGAATGCGATAATCATCAAGGCCGTCTGCGCCAGCGAATAGGGCCGAGGCGGGTTCATAATCCGTCACCTGACGTGCAAGATCAGCCCCGGTCTCCACATAAGGCGGATTGCACAGGACAAGATCGAACGCCTCGTCGATCCCATCAGTCCAGTTGCCAAGCCTCATCTCTGCCCGCCCCGGCGCAATGCGGTTTGCATTTCGCTGCGCAATCTCAAGCGCCGCAAGTGATGCATCAACGCCAACACCCGTTGCATCAGGCCATTGATCCAGCGCAGCGAGCAGCAACGCACCCGACCCCGTGCCCAAATCAAGCACCCGCTTTGGCCCACCCTCCCCAAAATGTGCAACTGCGGCATCAAGCAGCGTCTCGCTGTCGGGGCGCGGGATTAAGACGGCAGGCGTGACGTCAAGATCAATCGTCCAGAACCCGCGCGTGCCCGTGATATAAGCAACAGGTTCGTGATTTAGGCGACGAACGATAAATTGTACATATTCCGTTACATCACATGCATATTCGCGCAGGACTTTCGCATCAAGTTCGGGCGTATTGGAAACATCGGCAAGCGTAAGATCACGCACCCAAAGCCCCCAGCCGTGCGGCCTCATCCTCCGAAATCAGTGCGCTGACCAGTTCCTCCATCGCGCCTTCTAATATTTCGGGCAGGCGGTGGAGCGTCAGGTTGATCCGGTGATCGGTCACGCGGCCTTGCGGGAAATTATAGGTGCGGATGCGTTCGCTGCGGTCGCCCGAACCGACCATCGCCTTGCGTGCCCCGGCACGATCATCGGCAAGGCGGCTGCGTTCCAATTCATAAAGCCGCGTCCGCAAAACCTTCAGCGCCTTTGCCTTGTTCTTATGCTGTGATTTTTCGTCCTGCTGGATGACGACCAGCCCCGACGGCAGATGCGTGATCCGCACCGCGCTATCCGTCGTGTTGACCGACTGTCCGCCTGGCCCAGAACTGCGATACACGTCGATCCGCAAATCATTGTCGTTGATCTGGACGTCAACTTCCTCGGCTTCGGGCAACACCGCTACCGTCGCTGCCGACGTATGAATCCGGCCGCCTGATTCAGTCGCCGGAACCCGCTGAACACGGTGGACGCCGCTTTCGAATTTCAGGCGCGCGAACACGCCCTGTCCCGTTACGCTCGCGACCACTTCCTTATAGCCACCGACATCGGCTTCGCTTGCCGAAATCTGTTCGACTTTCCAGCCGCGCAGTTCGGCATAGCGTTGATACATGCGGAACAGGTCGCCCGCGAACAGCGCCGCTTCGTCGCCACCCGTGCCCGCACGGATTTCAAGCATCGCCGCGCGCTCGTCCGCTGCGTCCTTGGGTAACAGGTGCAACGCCAGTTCACGCTCGGCCCCGGGGATCGCGGCGCGCAGCTCGGCGGCTTCCTCATCGGCCATCGCGCGGACATCGGGGTCGGGATCGGCCAGCAACGTCTCAATCGCCACCTGCTCCGCGCGCAACCGCCGTAGCTCCGCCGCTGATTTGGCAACCGGCTCAAGGTCCGAATATTCTTTCGACAGCGCAACAAACAACTCCCGCGGCACATCCCCCGCCGACAGCGCCGTCTGCACCTCGTCCCGCCGCGCCTCGATGGCGGCAATGCGCTCGTCGGAGATAGTAGGGGTCATGAGAATGGACCATCACCTGAAATTTCGGTGTAAGGTTCAGGCAAAAGGCGTAGAACCTTTAGGAGCAACTCTGACGCGTCATCATTGCTTCCAGTTATGTGGGTCAGGTTAAGGCGATCACGTGGGTGCTGAGCTTGCCTGACGTATAGAATTCCTTCAAAACCTTCCTGTCGCGCCTTAGCCACTCGATCACGTGGCTTCCCCTTGTAAGCCATCTGCACACTAGGCGAGGGAATTACGACATCGAGATCGCTTCTGCGCAGCGCGTATGTAATTCGCCAAGCCTCCTCGATAGATTCTTTGTCATCCGGAACCACAACAATCCTCCCCGCTTTGCCTTCAGGCAAAGCGATGAGCATCCCCAACCGCTCAATCCCGGCGGCCCAGCCAACCGCAGGCGTATGCGGGCCGCCGAGTGTCTCCATCAGCCCGTCATAGCGCCCGCCGCCGAGCACTGTCCCCTGCGCGCCCAGCCGATCGGTCACGAATTCGAACGCCGTATGCCGGTAATAATCGAGCCCGCGCACGAGATGCGGCGCTATTTCATATGCCACGCCCGCCGCATCCAATCCTTCGCGGACTTTGCCGAAAAAATCCTCGGCCTCGCCAGACAGAACCATTTTCGGCGCGCTGTCCGCCGCCGGGCGGTCACGCGGGTCCTTGCTGTCGAGGATGCGCATCGGATTCGCTTCAAGCCGCCGCTGGCTGTCCTCGCTTAACTCGCCCCGGAATCCCTCGAAATGCGCAATCAGCGCCGTCCGCCACGCATCACGGCTTTCGCCATCGCCCAAAGTATTAAGCCTCAGCGTCACGCCCTCGGCAATCCCCAGTTCCTTCAACAACTGATCGGCAAAGCACAGCAGTTCCACATCCGCCGCCGGTTCCGCTGCGCCAATCACTTCGGCATCCAGCTGATGAAACTGCCGGAACCGCCCCTTTTGTGGCCGCTCGTAACGGAACAGCGGCCCATGCGTCGCAACCTTCATCGGCGCAAACTGCTGCCACCCCTCGGTCAGATAAGCCCGACAAATCCCGGCGGTAAATTCTGGCCGCAGGGTCAGCGAATCCCCACCGCGATCCTCAAACGTATACATTTCCTTCGACACAACATCCGTCGTCTCGCCCAGCGACCGCGCAAACACCGACGTTGCCTCAAACACCGGCAATTCAACGCGGCCAAAGCCATACAGCCGCCGCACCCGGTCAAATGTCTGCACGACATGGTGAAAGCGGTCAGCCTCTTCGCCATACATGCTCTGCGTGCCACGTATCGGCCGGGGAGTTTCGATCTTTGCCATGTCGCGAACCCCTAGCGAGCGACGAAATGAAACGCTAGGCATTGGTCATGTTCAGAAAAATTGCGTTTGTCGCGTTCGCCCTCACTCCGCTTCCCGCCCTTGCGGCCAACAGCGCGCCACAGCCGGTGCCATTCGTCGACACCATTCCGGTAGCAAAGGATGTCCCTTACCCCGGCACGATGACACTGAAAGTCGACGCGACTGACATCGACAGCGCCATTTTTCGCGTTCAACAGACGATTCCGGTTGTAGCCGCGGGGCCGATGACGCTCCTCCTGCCCAAATGGCTCCCCGGCAATCACGCCGCGCGCGGCCAGATTGAAAAGCTCACCGGCCTCGTTATCAAGGCGAACGGCAAAACTCTTATCTGGAAGCGCGACACTGTGGATGTCTTCGCT
>JAYTWA010000240.1:0-3092 GCA_043743675.1 Sphingomonadales bacterium | reverse complement strand
ATGTCATGATACTCTCCAGACTGCCCACCCACTTTAATAATAACAGGACTCTGCGAACCGCAACATAAACGATTCGTTTAGGCTCAAAACATGAACAAGAGTGATGCGCTGCATCGGTTGCTAGCGTCCGCCCAATTCACTTAACCTAGTTTTACACCCAGAAATCCCGGCAGCGGCCCGTTCCAGCCTCCGGAATCATCGGCATCGTCGCCATTATCCGTCGGTGCCGCACGCTGTTGCGGTTTCGGTGCGCGTGCGACCGGCGCAGGTTTTTCAGCGCGCGGTTCGGGCGCTGCTTTACGCGGGCGGCGTGCTGGTTTTTCAGCAGGTTCGGCGGTGTCTACGCGCGGCGCTGCTTTCGTCGCTTTCCCGACGCGCTGGATTTTTGTGCTGGTCAGCTTTTCAATGTTGGCCACGGCTTCGGCGTCTTCGGGCGTCATCAATGTGAACGCCTTGCCCGTCGCGCCTGCCCGCCCCGTCCGACCAATGCGGTGGACATAGTCATCGGGATGCCACGGCACGTCATAATTCACGACATGGCTGACGCCCTTTACGTCAAGCCCGCGCGCCGCGACATCGGAGGCGACGAGGACCGTAATGTCGCCAGCCTTGAAACGATCAAGTTCCTTGATCCGTTCTGACTGGTCCATATCACCCTGGATCTGTCCTGCCTTGAATCCGGCTCGGTTGAGCGCTTGCGACAGTTCGCGCACGGTCGTCTTGCGGTTTGAAAACACGATGGCGGTATTCACATCTTCGGCGCGGAGGATGTCGATCAGCGCATCCTTTTTGCCGCGCGATGACACTTCGACGATCCGCTGTTCAATCTGCAGGTTAGCGCTGGCGGGGCGCGAGACTTCGATTTGCTTTGGATTGCTCAGGAATTTGTCGGCAAGTTTCTTGATTGGCCCCGGCATTGTCGCGGAGAACAGCAACGTTTGACGCGTTGCGGGGAGTTTGGTGCAGATTTCCTCGATGTCGGGAATGAATCCCATGTCGAGCATCCGGTCGGCTTCGTCGATAACCAGCAGCGTGCAGTCATTTAGCATAATCTTGCCGCGGCTGAACAAGTCCATGAGGCGACCGGGGGTAGCAATGAGGACGTCAACGCCTTTTTCGAGTGCCTTGACCTGATCACCCATCTGAACGCCGCCGATGAGCAGCGCCATCGAGAGTTTGTGATATTTGCCGTATTTCTCGAAATTCTCCGCTACCTGCGCCGCAAGTTCGCGCGTTGGCTCTAGGATGAGGCTGCGCGGCATCCGCGCGCGGCTACGACCTTCGGCGAGGATGTCGATCATCGGCAGGACGAAACTGGCCGTCTTGCCCGTGCCCGTCTGGGCAATGCCGATCAGGTCGCGCATCATCAGGACGCTCGGGATCGCCTGCGCCTGAATTGGCGTGGCTTCATTATAGCCCGAATCGTCGATCGCGCGGAGCAGTTGATCGGAAAGGCCGAGGTCGGCAAAGTTCATTAAAATGTCCGTGAAAAAAGTCCGTTCGCGGTGCGCAAACTACGGCTGAAAGTCAAGTCAGCGTTCGGGGACCAGACTCGTAAAGCGCTCGACTTCACACTTGCCGCCAGTGCGTGCATGAAGTGTGTCGCGGTCGGCGCAAATGCGGCCATCGGCGTTGGGCTTCACATAAAAGCCATAGCCGAGGTCAACGCCAGTACATTGTTTTTCGAGCCGGGTGCGCACGCGCGCGCCACCGCGCATGAACAGATCAACGACTTGCGGACCGCGCACAACAAAGCCCGAGAGGCTGCCCAGACCCACGCATTTTGGACCTTTTTTCTCTACCCAGCGCAATGGAATCTGTGGCGCTACGGTCATCGGTGCAAGCGGAACGCGAACGACAACGCGCTGCTGGATCATTAGTTGGGCAAATTCGCTGCCATCAATCGCGGGCGCGACGATGCCTGCCGCCGCAGACAGCGCAAAAAGCAGAGAATTCACAGCAACGAGTCCATATCCATCTGTCGATGCGATTTCATGGTTGAATGAGCGATTAACTCCATGATGCTTCCCTAAGATGAAAATATGTTGATCGCGTGAACGGGTTGCGTCGCAGCCCCGCGCACCATAGGGCGGCGCGCAACATCAACCCTTTCGATTGCGGAGAGTACCGATGGCCAGCATGGCCCCCCAGAACCCAAACCTGCCGCTGCTTTACAAAGAGCTCGTCCCGATTTCGCAGCAGGAGCATGGCAGCTGGCGCTATAAAATGGCGGATGCGGCACCATATCTTCATACCGAACACGCAATACCAGTGACGGTCGAGGAGTTTTCGATCGTCCAGCGTTTCTATCCGATTATTTTTACTGTGGGCGACCAGCCGGTGCCACTGGCGTTGATGGGCCTCAACGAAGGCGTCAACACGTTCATTGGCGAAGATGGCAAGATGCTTCAGGAAGCCTATGTGCCCGCCTATGTGCGGCGCTATCCGTTCCTGCTTGCCAAGCTGCGTCCCGACGCGGACGAATTGTCGCTGTGCGTTGACCCGACCAACGAAACGGTTGGTGCCTATGACGAAGGTGACCTGATTTTTGACGGCGACCAACCTTCGGAAGCGACAAAGAACATCCTGACGTTCTGCGAGCAGTTCGAACAGGCGGGTCAGCGCACGGGCGCGTTCATGGAAGAGCTGAAAGCACTCGACATTTTGATGGATGGCGAAGTTTCAATCCAGACCGACGAGGCAACGCCGCCGTTCATTTATCGCGGGTTCCAGATGGTCAACGAGGAAAAGCTGCGCGAGCTGCGCGGCGACCAGCTGCGCAAAATGTCGCAGTCAGGGATGCTCCCGCTGATCCACGCCCATTTGTTCTCGCTGTCGATCATGCGCGAGATTTTTGGACGGCAAGTCGCACAGGGCAAAGTGCCCGAGCCGCAAATCGCCTAACGTTCGACATTACAAAAGGCGGCGCAAAAAGTGGCGCAAGTTGCCGCTTGAAACTGGTCAACGGTTTACATACATTAGTTTGGTCTGAAGGCGCGTCCCCCCTTTCGCGCTTCGGATACATGCCCACGGGTATGTTCCTCCCTGAACCTGGCCACCTCGTGCGAAAGCGCGGGGTGGCTCTTTATTTT
>JAYTWA010000239.1:0-10452 GCA_043743675.1 Sphingomonadales bacterium | reverse complement strand
CGACATAAAGGGAAAAAGCGGCGGTAACAGACACCCCCTCACCCAGCTCAGCCGCGCTGAGTCGCCAGTTTCAGGTGAAGATGGCTCCCGGCCATCTTCAGTTCGTCCGGGGGACGAACGACCTGAAACTCCCGCAAGGGGAAAGGGGTGGGATTAGCTCGGCTTATTCTCGGCAAGATTTACATTAGCGATAAGTCGCCGAGTTAGCGCGTGTAGAAGTTGCGAAAGGTCAAGTAGGATCTTGTCATCCTCAACGCTCGAATATGGCGATACCAGTTTTCCGTGCATCACGCTGTTGCGCAACTTTTCCCATGCTCCGACCTGATCTTTGGTGACCCAGCCCTTTGCCTCAAGCTGTCGAAGTTCTTGAACAACAGACATCTTTAACATCCGAGAGGCTGCTCGTTTTGCTGGCTCCTTGAGGCTGGGGTCTCCTCCCCATTTATCGATATATGACTTGAAATCAGTTACCGATTTTTTGAGTTGATCGAGCGCTTCTGCATCAATGTCAGTGCGCGACTGACCGGCGAGACCACATAGCTCAACTATTCCTTCGACAGCACTTGCGTATGTGAGCGCCCAAACCCACCGAGAGCCGTGAGCAGCCTGAATGATTTCTCCATACAACTCAGTGAGTTTATTCGCTTCGAAATTCGGGTTCCCGTCGGCGTCGCGAGCAGTCGCAATATAAGTAAGTAGCCTTCGATAAGTATCCCAGAAACCTTCCGTATTTGTGAGCGCATTGGCACCGTGCCAAAGCGCACAAGCATTAGAGTCCTTCGACCAAAGCGGAGAGGGGCGAACCCAGCTCATCGACCATGTTTCGGATTGGCGGACAACGAAGCGCGGAAAAACGAGCTGACCAAATAGAATTCGCAACGGTTCGCCCAACCAGTTTTCCGTGTAAGTTGGTTGCAGCACCTCGGTTGCTGGTGCCTGCATAATCAAAAGATTGGCTTCCTCGTCTAGCCTGACAACAATCTCTCCGCCGGGGATCGCTAGACAGGTCGTGGGTAGTCCACCGTTGGCATTTTGCTTGAAAAGTCTTCGCAGAACCAATGTTGCCCGATGATCTGGCGGCAGCAAAAACGCCGCTTCAGTCTTGGGAACGAATTCGCCAGTTTCATGGAACGACAGACTCTCAATTTCGCCCCGAAATTCCCATTCGCCGTCGTCTTCACCGAGATGAACTCTCGGTATGGTCCAGCCGCCTGTTAACTCAACGCCATCGCTGGTTGTAGCTATCAAGCGTTGGCGCAAAAGCCCGTTATACGGGTCGTCCTCAATGCGTCTAACCGAACGCAGTGCATGGCCAACATCCGCAGGCAAGCCGCGCAGTGTGTATTCGAATGAAGTCGTAGTTAAGACTGTAATCTCGCCCTCACCAACGACGACAGGGGGCTCGTGGTCGCCAGCTAAAAGTGTCATCTGTCGACATGCAATCACTGCGCCCACCTCGGAGAAGTGTCGGAGGCGCTCTATCGGTGTCATCTAGACTAAGGCCTAAATCGCCCGCCCGTCCGTATCCATCAGCACATCCCTGCGCCCCACATGATCGGGCCGTGACACCAGCCCGTCGGCTTCCATGCGCTCGATCAGCCGCGCGGCGCTGTTATACCCCACGCGCAATTGACGTTGCAGCCAGCTGGTTGACGCTTTCTGAGACTCCGCCACAAGCTGGCGTGCTTTGCGATACATCTGGTCTTCGGCGCTGTCCTCGCCACTGGGCGCGCCGTCCATGGCGTAGCCGCCGTCTTCGGGTTCTTCGGTGACGCTGGAGATATATTCGGGCGTCCCTTGGCCGCGCCAGTGGTCGGCCACTGCTTTGACTTCTTCGTCGGACACGAACGGGCCGTGGACGCGGACGATCTGTTTGCCACCGGGCATGTAGAGCATGTCGCCCTTGCCGAGCAGCTGTTCGGCGCCCTGTTCGCCCAAAATGGTGCGGCTGTCGATCTTGCTCGTCACCTGAAAACTGATGCGGGTCGGCAGATTTGCTTTGATGACGCCGGTGATGACGTCGACGCTGGGGCGCTGCGTTGCCATGATCAGGTGGATGCCCGCCGCGCGTGCTTTCTGGGCTAGGCGCTGGATGAGGAATTCGACTTCCTTGCCCGCGGTCATCATCAGGTCGGCGAGTTCGTCGACGATCACGACAATCTGCGGCAGGGGTTCGTATTCGAGCTTTTCTTCCTCATAGATCGGCTGGCCGGTGTCGATGTCGTAACCGGTCTGGACACGGCGGCCGAGGTCTGCGCCTTTTGCTTTGGCGCTGCGCACCTTCTCGTTGAAACTGGCGAGGCCGCGCACGCCGACGCTGGCCATCATGCGGTAGCGTTCCTCCATCTGTTCGACCGCCCATTTGAGCGCGCGGATGGCTTTGGCGGGTTCGGTAACGACAGGGGCGAGGAGATGCGGGATGTCGTCGTAGGTGCTGAGTTCGAGCATCTTCGGGTCGATCATGATCATGCGGCACTGATCAGGCGTCAGGCGATAGAGCAGCGAGACGATCATGGCGTTGAGGCCGACCGACTTGCCCGAGCCCGTGGTGCCCGCGACAAGGAGGTGGGGCATGGGGGCGAGATCGGCGATGACGGGATCGCCAGCGATGTTTTTGCCGAGGATGATTGGGAGCGACCCTGCGCCATCCTCGAAGGCCTGGCTGGCGATCATTTCATGCAGGACCACGGATTCCCGCCGCGCATTGGGGAGTTCGATGCCAATGACGCTGCGCCCCGGAATGGTCGCAACGCGCGCGGACAGCGCGGACATGTTGCGGGCGATGTCGTCGGCCAGCTGGATGACGCGGCTCGCCTTGATCCCGGCTTCGGGTTCGAGTTCGTACATGGTGACGACAGGGCCGGGGCGGACTTCGGTGATGGTGCCTTTGACCTTGAAATCGTCTAGCACGGTTTCGAGGAGGCGGGCGTTGCGTTCGAGGCCGGCTTTGTCGATTGCTGGCCCTTGGCTGGGCGGGGCGGGGGTGAGTAGATCAAGTGAGGGGAGGACGTAGCGGTCTTTCAGCGCAAGATTGGTCTGGCGGGGCGCGCCGTTCGATTTGGATGGAGAGGCGTTGCGGTCTGCAATGATCGGACGCGGGCGCGGTTCGGCGGGGGTTGCTGCACGGGGGAGCGGTTTGGCGATGCGTGCGGGTTTGGTGGCACGTTCGGGGGCCGGGGCGCTGGGGTTGCTGCGGCGGAATAGGAACGCGCGCTCGGCTTCGTCGAGGTCAAGGCTGCGCGCCCAGATGACGACGCCGGTGATGCTGAGGATGGCGACGCCTGCGAAATTAACGATGCTCTGGATTTGCGCATCGGGGATGAACGCGAGACCCCATTTGAGCGCGCCTGCACCGGTGAGGCCGATGACGCCGCCGAGACCTGCAGGGAGGCCGAACACCGCATCACCGCGAAACAGCGCGAGGCCAATACCGATGAGTGAAATGCCGATGCTGGCCCATAGGCCGCGCCGCCGCCAGCCGCTGACGGGCACATCGCGCCACAGGCGGACTGCCGTGATAATCATGATCGGCACAAGCAAAATGACCGCCGGACCCGCCAGCCACAGCATGATGTCCGACGTCCACGCGCCGATGCTGCCGAGCCAGTTGTTGGCAGGGCCAGCGGCGGCCGTATTCATCGCAGGGTCGCTGGGGCGGTAGCTGACGAGGGCTAGGGTGACGAGCAGTGCAGCTATGATCAGCGTGACTGATCCGACCATCGCGCCCGAACGGACGGCCCCGCGCTTTACCGCGTCGCGCCATACTGGAACCTGTCCCATCTTTGCGCGACTTGCCATGCCAATGACCCCTTTTCGTTCGCAGAATCGCAGAGTGGGGAGTCTGGGTCAAGCGTCTGGGGGATAAGAGCTTGCGAATATAGAAATTCAGACTATATTCGAACTTTTTATAGTCTTGTGAGATAATTATGCGCTATTCTGCCCAAGTCAAACCGATCAGCTATTTCAAGGCGAACGCAGCCGAAGTGCTGATCGACCTTGCTGAAAAGCGCGAACCCATGATCATCACCCAAAATGGCGAGGCGCGAGCGGTGATTCAAGATGTGGTATCGTTTGAGGAAGGGCAGGAAACGCTGGCGCTATTGAAACTGCTGGCGCTGGGCAATCAGGACATAGAAGCGGGCCGCACAAAGCCTGTTCGCGACGTTATTGCGCAGATGCGCGATGAGGCTCTGCGCATCTGATGCGCTTTGCAGTCGAGATCACCGAAGGAGCAGAAGCGGATCTTAAGGCTATCCACCGTTTCATGTGTGAAGTGCGCGGCGCGGACGACGTCGACGTGCTTCTTGACCGTTTGATTGAAAAAATCAAACTGCTGGAAGAATTCCCGTTACGCGGCAATGTGCCGAAGGAACTTGACGGACTGGGCATCAATGATGTGCGTCAAACGCTCTTGTATCCGCACCGCCTGATTTATCGCGTCCTCGGATCGACGGTCTACATTTTGGTCATTGCTGATGGTCGCCGCGATTTTCAGGCGTTGCTTGAACGAAGGATATTGGGGCGATTATGATTTATCGCCTGAACATGGAGCATCAAACCTTCTTCAACCGCCGCACCAATGCACTTGTGTCCTGCCGCCCGCCGCCGATGGCTTGCACTTCGGCGTAGAATTGATCGACCAGTGCCGCGACCGGGAGCGTGGCCCCGTTCGCGCGGGCTTCTTCGAAGGCCAACCCTAAATCCTTGCGCATCCAGTCGACGGCGAAGCCGAAATCATATTCGTCTTTCACCATGGTCGCCCAGCGATTGGTCATTTGCCAGCTGCCCGCAGCGCCGCCCGAAATACTGTCGAAAACGCGGTCGAGATCGAGGTCGGCGGCTTGGGCGAAGCGCAGGGCTTCGGACAGTGACTGGAGCGTACCTGCAAATGCAATCTGATTGCACATTTTCGTGGTTTGCCCCGCACCCGGCGGGCCGACATGGACAATGCGGCTGGAATAAGCATCCATGAACGGAGAAGCCGCCGCGATGCCTTTTTCGGTGCCGCCGCACATCAGGGTGAGGGTGCCGTTTTGCGCACCGACCTGTCCACCCGTGACCGGGGCATCGACGCTGTGTAGGCCGAGCCCCTTGGCTTCGACGGCGAGCTGGCGGGCGATTTTGGCGGAAACAGTGGTGTGGTCGATAAAGACGGTGCCCTTGGCCATTGCCTTGAACGCGCCGTCGCGACCGAGCGTGACTGAGGCGAGGTCGTCATCGTTGCCGACGCAGGTGATCACGGCTTGGGCCTCGTGCGCGGCTTCGGCAGGACTGTCCACAGCCGTTCCACCATGTTCGGTGACCCACGCATCGGCCTTCGCGCGGGTGCGGTTATAGACGGTCATTTGGTGACCTGTTGCAGCGAGATGCTTCGCCATCTGCCCGCCCATCACGCCGAGCCCGATAAATGCCAGTTTTGCCATGCCGGCGTCTCCCAATTGCAGATGTTTCGTTTGTTGTTCTTATCGGTTAGGGGCCGTGACTGAAATGGCAACTGCAACAAAAATTCTCGCCCCACCCGTCACTCTGTCTGACATCGAAGCTGCCGCAGAACGGATCGCGGGGAATGTTGTGCGGACGCCGACGTTGCATTCGATTACCTTGTCCGCCCTGACAGGCGCGCAGGTTTATTTGAAGTTCGAAAACCTGCAATTTACGGCGGCGTTCAAGGAGCGGGGGGCGCTCAATAAGCTGCTATTGATGCCCGACGCGGCGCGGGCGAAGGGCGTTATTGCGGCGTCGGCGGGGAATCATGCGCAGGGTTTGGCCTATCACGCAGCTCGGCTGGGGATTCCGGCAACGATTGTCATGCCCATCCCGACGCCGACTGTGAAAGTCACGCAGACCGAAGGACATGGCGCGACGGTAGTCTTGTACGGCGACACGTTTGACGCGGCTTATGATCATGCGCGGTTGCTGGAGACGGAACGCGGGCTGACGTTTGTGCACCCGTTTGACGATGTCGATATTATCGCCGGGCAGGGAACTGTCGCGCTTGAAATGCTGGCCGATGTGCCCGCGATTGATACGCTGGCGATTCCGATTGGTGGTGGCGGATTGCTGTCAGGCATCGGCACAGCGGCCAAAGCAATGCGGCCGGGGATCGACATAGTTGGCGTGCAAGCCGAGCTATTCCCGTCAATGTATGCGCTGCTAAACGGCCTCGACATGCCAAGCGAAGGCGATACGCTGGCCGAGGGGATCGCGGTAAAATATCCGGGTATGATTACACGCGCGATTGTCAGTGCGGTTGCCGACGAGATTGTGCTGGTCAGTGAACGTGATCTGGAAAAATCGGTTAGCCTGTTGCTGCAGATTGAAAAGACCGTGGTTGAGGGCGCGGGCGCGGCGGGGCTGGCGGCATTGCTGGCGCATCCCGAACGCTTCCGGGGCAAGACCGTGGGCATCGTACTGTGCGGCGGGAATATCGATACGCGGTTGCTGGCCAATGTGTTGCTGCGTGATCTGGCGCGGTCGGGACGGCTGGCCCGATTGCGGATTCGCTTGCAGGACCGGCCGGGCGCGTTGTTCAATGTGGCCCGAATTTTCGAGGAACAGGCGGTTAACATCCTTGAACTTTTGCATCAGCGCATCTTTACAAACCTGCCCGCCAAGGGGCTTAGTCTTGAAGTTGAATGCGAAACGCGCGGGCCGGAGCATCTGGCGCGGCTGCTCGCGGCGCTGAGCAATGCAGGGTATGAAGTGAGTCCGGTGGAGCTAGCATGAGGGGTTAACCCTCTTTCATGGTAAATCCGCTTTTCATCCTTGGCGGACCGCTTCATAGTCTTAATCGTGACTGCACAATTTCGCTTTCCCCGTTTTTACGTAACGACGCCGTCGGCGTGCCCCTATCTGCCCGGTCGGACCGAGCGGAAGGTGTTTACCGAGCTGTCGGGGCCGAACGCGGTTGAGCTGAACGATGCGCTGGGCCGGATCGGATTTCGCCGCAGTCAGGGCGTTGCGTATCGCCCGTCGTGTCTTGATTGTCAGGCATGCGTTGCCGTGCGCGTGGTGACGAAGGAATTCGAACCGAGCACGAGCCAGAAAAAATTGCTCAAACGCCATGCCGATCTTGAAGTGTCGGCATGTAAAGCGTGGTCGACTGATGAGCAGTTTGAACTTCTCCGCCGTTATCTCGGGTCGCGGCATCCCGGCGGCGGCATGGTCGAGATGGATGAGCTTGATTATGCCGACATGGTCGAACAATCGCCGGTCGATTCATATGTTGTCGAATATCGCGAACCGTCAGTTGACGGGCGGCCGGGACGGTTGGTGGGCGCATGTTTGACTGACCGGCAATTCGATGGCCTGTCAATGATTTACAGCTTTTTCGAGGCGGACAGCGTTGATCGCCCCGGCCTCGGCAATTTCATCATCATGGACCACATCCTGCGCGCGGCGGAAGCTGATTTGCCGCATGTCTATCTGGGTTATTGGGTCGCGGGATCGAAGCGGATGGAATATAAAGTCCGTTACCGTCCGATGGAGCGGCTCGGCCCCGGCGGCTGGACGCGGTTACGCGACGAAGATGTGGCGGAATCATTGAAAGCGGCGGGTGTTATGGGCGCGCCCGAGGGACGGAAGTTCTAACTCCCAAACGGATCGCGGACTAGGATCGTGTCTTCACGTTCGGGCGAGGTGCTGACCAGTGCCACCGGACAGCCGATCAGTTCTTCTACGCGCTTCACATATTTGATGGCTTGCGCGGGGAGATCTGCCCAGCTGCGCGCGCCCGCGGTTGTCTCGTTCCAGCCTGCGATGTCCTCGTAGATCGGCTCGACGGCGGCCTGATCGATGGCGTGCGGGGGCAAATAGTCGTAGGTTTTGCCGTTCAGCCGATAACCGACGCAGATTTTGAGCGTTTCAAATCCGTCGAGCACGTCGAGTTTGGTGAGGGCAATCCCGCTGATCCCGCTGACTGCGACCGATTGGCGGACGAGCACCGCATCGAACCAGCCGCAGCGGCGCTTGCGCCCCGTCACGGTGCCGAATTCATGGCCGCGCTCGCCCAGTCGCTGGCCAGTTTCATCTTCGAGTTCGGTGGGGAAAGGGCCAGCGCCGACGCGCGTGGTATAGGCCTTCACGATCCCGAGCACATAGCCCGCAGCTGAGGGACCGAGGCCGGAGCCGCTCGATGCGGTGCCGCTGACCGTGTTCGATGATGTGACGAACGGATAAGTGCCGTGATCGACGTCGAGCAGCATCCCCTGTGCGCCTTCGAACAGGATGCGTTTTCCGGCGCGGCGGGCTTCGTTTAGTTCGTGCCAGACGGGTTTGGCATAGGGCAGGATGGCAGGGGCAATCTCGGACAAGTCACGGAGCAGGCGGTCGCGGTCGATAGGGGGCTCGCCAAAGCCAGCGCGCAGGGCATCATGATGCGCGCAGAGGCGGTCAATCTGCGGGCCGAGGCTTTCGAGATGCGCCAAATCGCAAACCCGGATCGCGCGGCGGCCGACTTTGTCCTCGTAGGCCGGGCCAATGCCGCGCCGTGTCGTGCCAATTTTGAACGTCGACGCATCTTCGCGCAAACCATCAAGATCGCGGTGGAAGGGGAGGATCAGCGGGCACGTTTCGGCAATGTGGAGATTATCAGGCGTGATCGTCACGCCTTGGCCTGCGAGTTTGGCAACTTCATCACGGAAATGCCAGGGATCGAGCACGACGCCGTTGCCGATGACCGACAATGTGCCGCGTACGATTCCGCTGGGCAGCAAGCTGAGCTTATAGATCGCGCCATCGACGACCAGCGTGTGCCCCGCATTATGTCCGCCCTGAAAACGCACGACGACATCCGCGCGTGCGGCGAGCAGATCGACAATCTTGCCCTTGCCCTCATCGCCCCATTGTGCGCCGATTACGGTGACGTTGGCCATTTTAATATTTCCCAGCGGAGACAGGGCGCTGCCCTGCTGGCCTTTTTCTTACGCGGAAATTGTTTTCCGCGAAGGGATTCGCCGTAAGTCTCGTTAGGACGATGGGCTTGTTACGTCCAGCTTTTCGATTGGGGTGCGTGATGAAAATGACAGGAATTGGGGTCGCACTGGCCGTGTTGCTGGCGGCAGGGGGCGTTGCAGCACAGGACAGCAAGCGCGTCAGTCGCGAATGTCGCCGCGAGATTGTCCAGACCTGTGGCATGACGATGGATCGCAGCAAGATGCGCGAATGTGTGATGGCGAAGGCGAGCACACTATCCGAGGGATGCCGGGCTGAATTGATGGAACGGATGAAAGCACGGATGCGTGATGGCGAAGGGGAATCGCGGACGCAGGGCGGGACCGAGATGTCTTATGGTCGCGAGCCGCTGCAAAATCTCGATTTCTTCCGTGCCAAGGCCGATCGCACCGCGCCGCTGCTCGTTTTTGTCCATGGCGGCGGGTGGAAGCAAGGCGACAAGCGCACCGCCATCGGCAAGGATCTGGTCCCGCATTATCAGGCGCAGGGCTATGCCGTGGCGTCAGTGAATTACCGGCTGGTGCCGGGTGCGACGGTTGAGCAGCAGGCGGCGGATGTCGCCGCTTCGATTGCTTATCTCCGTTCCAATGCCGTCAAACTGGGTATCGATCCGGCGCGCATTGTCATGATGGGGCATAGCGCGGGTGCGCATCTTGTGGCGCTGGTCGGCACGGACCCGGAATATTTGCGAAGCGTCGGGCTGGGCATGGATGCGGTGCGCGGGGTGATTCCCAATGACGGCGCGGCGTACGATGTTTCGGCGCAGATGGTCGATGGCAACCGGATGATGCAGGATACGTACAAACAGGCGTTCGGAACCAATCCGGTGCGGCAGCGGTCCTTGTCACCCACGTTTCAGGCCGGTGGTGCCAATGCGCCTTCATTCCTGCTGATTCATGTCCAGCGGGCGGATGGTGTGCGTCAGTCAAAAGCACTGGCCGATGCACTGCGGATGGCGGGGACGCGGGTGCAGCTTAACGGTTTTCCGGGCGATGGGATGACCGGGCATATGGCAATCAACCGGCAATTGGGCGATCCGGCCTATCCCGCTACGCCCGTCGTTGATGCGTGGCTGAAGGGTGTGTTTGGTTTAGGCAGCAAACAAATCGGGATAAACTGAAAAGCCGGTGGCGGGTTCATCGCGCCCGTCAGGATGGGCAATGGCATAGCTACCGCCGCGGCCGATTGCGCCGGTTGCCTGCGCAGTGAACAACGAGAAACCGAACCAGCTTTGATATTCAAAGCCGTGGCGCTCAGTCGGGTCGAGCGTGACGCGAACGCCAGAAAGCGATTTGGCGATGCGTTCGATCCCGTCAATGCGTGATGTCATCAGGCCTGCGTGGTCGAATGCGCGAAGGGCGGTGAGCGAAGGTTCAACGGGACCGGTTGCGGCGATCAAGGGCAGCCAATCCTTGAAGCCTGCACTCGTCAGACCACCGGCATCCTTCATGTCGAGCAGCGCATCAACCTGCTCGATTTGCGCTGGTGTGAGAATGAGGC
>JAYTWA010000238.1:0-1970 GCA_043743675.1 Sphingomonadales bacterium | reverse complement strand
CGCCTTCTTCGGCTTTGCGACCACATGCCAGCAAAGGCACAGCCAGTCGGGCAGTTTCCACAGGCGCCATAATTGCAACGTCCACATATTGTCCGCCTGCAGCTTCGATGCGCGCAGCTGCCGCCCGCTTGGTAGCGGGCGCAACCGAGTTCAGGTCGAAATAAAGCGTATTGGGCATGATAAATCGCGCCGCGTTGTCGGCAACGGCCAACGCCTGATCGGCCGTGACAAGACTAAGGATCGCACGGCTCTCGGCGACTGCTGCCTCAAGATTGTCGAACCCCGAAACACCATCTGTTTCGTAAGCAGCCAACATCGCCTGACGCGCCGACGGATCGGTAGTTTTGATGTCAAAAACCTGTGCCTGCTGTTCCCATCCTGCGGCGCGCGCGAATGTCCGTCCGGCCTCTCCATAACCAATGAGCGTGATCAGGTTCATCAGCAGAGCGTTATCGAGGGATTGCCGCAAAGCCCAATACGAACACAGGTTTGGCCATAAGTTTTTTCGAATTCAGCTTTTAAGCGCAGTTTTGCTTAGGGCATCAATGAACGCCTGCTGCATCCCCGTCGGCCGCCATCCTTGACGGGTTGTGATTCCGATTGTCCGCGTCAACCCGTCGGGCGTGTCGGCAATTTTAGTCAGCCAGCCCGCCTCCAGCTCCACGGCAACCTGATCGGGCGATAGTAAAGTCAGGAAGTCGCTGTCGATCAATATTTGGCGGATGGTGATAACCGACCCACATTCGATCGGCACATCCGGTGGTGGCAGGACTGCGTCGGTAAACATTCGCTCCCATTGTATGCGCAACGGCGTGCCGGGGGCAGGTACCGTCCATGGATATCGCGCCTGATCGTGGATCGTTGCCGGTGCGCCGCCAAGCGGGTGACCGGCGCGCCCAAGTACCACCGGGCGGTCGGCAAATAAGGGTTGCTGTACGACATCCCCTCCCGGCGATGGATCGCGCAGCGCGCCGATTATCAGGTCGAGTTCGCCGTCACGCAACGGTTCGATCAATTCCTGGAAAGACCCTTCGACGATGTTGATCCGGACCTCGGGATGCTGGCGGTGAAACGCAGTTACGGCAGACGGCAGCAGACGTGCGCGCGATAGCGGCATTGCGCCCACCGTGATCCGCCCCGTCTCGATACCTTGCAGCGATGTCAGTTCAACCAAGCCAGCCTCAAGTTCGGCGCGGGCGAGGCGAAAATTACGGACATAGCGTTTGCCTTGATCGGTCAGCATGATGCCCTTGCCGCGTCGTTCGACCAGCGTCCGCTTGAGCGCCAGCGACAGGTCGCCGATGGCACGGTGAAGCGAAGGCTGGGCAAGGCCCGTGGCGGCGCTGGCGCTCACATAGCTGCCGCTATCGGAGAGCATGATGAGCGCGCGCATTTGCGTCATGGTCACGCGCGGACTGCCGATATGTGCGAGCGCACCCTCGATACGCGGCGTGAGCACATCTGCGGCTGGCGTTGCGACCATGCCATTGGCGCGACGGTCGAACAAAGGCTGCCCAAGCTGCGTTTCAAGCTTTGCAAGCGCCTGCGTAATCGCGGGCTGGCTGATATTGATCGCGTCGGCAGCCGCAGAAATGCTCCTCAATCGCGCTATGCTCGCCATTGCCCGAAGGTGGCGCAGGTTGAGTTCCCAGATCGTCATTTCTCATACAATTAGCATGTACTTATAGAAAATCCACCATTCCGTCTTGCTTGCGCCACGCGGAACCTTCACCATCTTTGCAAACTGAAGGGATGCTCCAATGACCGGAATCGTGGTCCAGAATATTGCCCGTGCCCCCACAGAAATTATCGACGCATTGGCTAAATGCGGCGTGGCGACAGTGCACGAAGCACAAGGGCGGACTGGTCTGCTCGGCAGCCATATGCGTCCGATTTATAGCGGCGCGCGGATTGCCGGATCGGCAGTTACCATATCGGCCCCTCCCGGCGATAATTGGATGGTACATGTC
>JAYTWA010000237.1:0-1562 GCA_043743675.1 Sphingomonadales bacterium | reverse complement strand
CACTGATAGCGGCAAAACGATGCTTTACCGTCTTGCGCGCCCGATTTTGTTCACCGTCGATCCCGAATCGGCACATCAGGCAACGATTTTAGCTTTGCGCGCGCTGCCGCCGGGGAAACAAAGGTTCGACTCGCGTTTGGAAACCACTTTGGCGGGGATCGATTTCCCGTCACCCGTCGGTCTTGCAGCGGGATTTGATAAAGATGCCGAAGTGCCCGACGCGATATTGGGTTTGGGGTTCGGGTTTGCAGAAGTCGGGACGATAACGCCCTTGCCGCAAGCGGGTAATCCCAAGCCGCGCCTGTTCCGGCTGGTCGAGGATGCGGGTGTTATCAATCGGATGGGGTTCAACAATGGTGGGCATGCCGCGGCACTGGCACGATTGTCCGCGCGCAAACGCCACGGAGTCGTCGGGGTCAACATCGGCGCCAACAAAGATACTGTGGACCGGGTGGCGGATTATGTCGCTGGCATGAAGGCATTCGCCGCACATGCCGACTATATCACTGTCAACATCAGCTCGCCGAACACGCCGGGATTGCGGGGATTGCAGGACAAGAGCGCGCTGGATGAACTACTCGATGCTGTCATGGCATTGCGGACGGTGCCGGTATTTCTTAAAATTGCGCCCGATCTTGATACGCAATCGATTAATGATGTTGTGGCGGTCAGTATGGCGCGCGGTGTTGATGCGATGATTGTTGGGAATACGACCATTTCACGTCCGGCGCTGGCTTCGCGTTGGCGTGAAGAAGCGGGCGGCTTGTCGGGCGCGCCGCTCAAGCGCCTGGCCATGGAGAAATTAAAGGCATTTCGCACCGCGACGGGCGGTAAAATGCCGTTGATCGCGGCGGGCGGTATCGACAGCGCTGACGAAGCCTATGCCCGCATTCGCAGCGGCGCTTCGCTTGTGCAAATTTACTCGGCGCTGGTCTATCATGGTCCCGGATTGGCGAAATCGATTGCGGCGGGGCTGGCCCGTCTCCTCGAACGGGACGGATTTGCGCATGTCGCTGACGCAGTCGGGGTAGACGCCGCCTAGTCCGTAGGCATAGTATCAACTTTATGATCCGTTACCTCATCGCGTTGATCGCGTTCGTCATGCCCGTCACTGCTTTTGCAAATGGCGGCGTTGTTTCATCCGCCGATCCGCGCGCGACCGCAGCGGGGCAGGAAATCCTGCGCGCCGGGGGCAGCGCGGCGGATGCGGCAATGGCGATGATGCTCGCGCTGACCGTAGTCGAGCCGCAATCATCGGGCATCGGAGGCGGCGGGTTTATTCTTTATCATGATTCGAAAACGGGGAAGCTCGCAACGATCAATGGCCGTGAAAAAGCACCTGCGTCGGCGCGCCCTGACCAGTTCATGACCGATGGCAAGCCCACAGGGTTTCTGAAGGCCTTCCCCGGCGGACTTTCCACGGGCGTGCCGGGCAACATCCGCCTGATGGCACGAACGCATGAGCGCTGGGGCAAACTCCCCTGGGCAAAGCTGTTTGAACCGGCGATCCGGCTGGCCGAAGGGTTCGAAATTAACCGGACGCTGGCGGGCGCGCTCCGTCA
>JAYTWA010000236.1:0-5908 GCA_043743675.1 Sphingomonadales bacterium | reverse complement strand
CGGCATTGATGACGAGAAAGTTCGGTCGGCCTTCGGTTGGCTCCTTGGGCATGAAGCTCCACTTCATCCCCGTCGGGAACCCCGCCCCGCCGCGTCCGCACAGGCCCGACGCCTTAACCGCGTCGATGATGCCGTCTTGCCCGAGCGCCATCAGCGCCTTCGTCCCGTCCCAGTCGCCACGTTTGACCGCAGACGAAAGATTCCACGGCTGAAAACCATAAAGGTTCGTGAAAATCCGGTCTTGATCAGCGAGCACCAGTCATCTCCATTAAAGTCGTCGGCCCGCCTTCGGGGCAGCTGACCTGCCGCACAATCTGCGGTCCCGGTGTCACCGGCTGTCCCTCGGCAAGCGCGCTCAGGATCGCTTCCATACTGTCGTAGGTCAGGTCTTCGAAATTATCGTCGTTGATCTGCACCATCGGCGCGTTGGCGCAGGCGCCCAGACATTCGACCTCGGTCAGCGTGAACAGGCCGTCTGGCGTCGTTTTGCCCTTCGCCATCCCCCGGTTCGCGCACGCCGCCATCACATCGTCGGACCCGCGCAGCATGCACGGCGTCGTCCCGCACACCTGCACATGAAAACGGCCAACGGGCGCAAGGTTATACATGGTGTAAAAACTCGCGACTTCGTAGGCGCGCATATAAGGCATGCCGAGCTGCGCGGCGACATATTCGATGACGGGCACAGGCAGCCACCCCTGCGTTTTCGTCGCCTCGCCTACTTGCCGCTGCGCCAGATCGAGCAGCGGCATTACCGCTGATTGCTGCCGACCAGCGGGATAGCGCGCGATGATTGTTTTCGCGGTGGCTACATTGCTGCGCGTCCAGGCGAAGGTGCCCCACTTTGCGCGGGTTTCGGTTTCGTCGGGAATGTGGGGGGTGTCAGCCATCAATATGATCCAAGATCATCCGACCAGCGCGTTGGCTTGATCCATTCCTGCTTCTTTTTCTTCTGTCGACGAAATAGAAAAACAACCCAAGGGATGCAGCATACAAGGCTGATGACAGCCACAAGCGTTACAGTGTCATTTGGCGTACCGAGAATAATTCCTAAAATCAGCGCCGGAACGAGCGGAACCCATGCCAGCAGCTTGATGTCTAAGTAGAACGTATTGTCGTCTACGCTTAGATGACCATCGACCACATCAACAAAATCATCATTGAGTCGACTCACCGGTCACACTCCCCAAACACAATATCCATCGCGCCCAACACTGCCGTCGCGTCCGCGAGCATGTGGCCTTTCAGCATGAAGTCCATCGCCTGCAAATGCGAAAAGGCGGTCGGGCGGATCTTGCAGCGATAGGGTTTGTTGGTCCCGTCGCTCACCAGATAGACGCCGAATTCGCCCTTGGGACTCTCCGTGGCAACATAAACCTCACCGGCGGGGACATGAAACCCCTCGGTATAGAGTTTGAAATGATGGATCATCGCTTCCATCGACCGCTTCATTTCGGCGCGCTTGGGTGGCACGACCTTGCGGTCCTCGCTCGCAATCGGGCCTTCGGGCATGTCCTGCAAACACTGTTTCATGATGCGGACAGATTGGCGCACTTCCTCGACACGGACCATGAACCGGTCATAACAATCGCCGCGCGTCCCTACGGGCACGTCGAAATCCATCTTGGCGTAAACATCATAAGGCTGCGACTTGCGCAGATCCCACGCGATGCCGCTACCCCGGATCATCGGCCCCGAAAAGCCCCAGCGCACCGCATCGTCCTTCGTCACCACGCCGATGTCGACATTGCGCTGCTTGAAAATGCGGTTGTCCGCAACCAGCGAAATCGCATCTTCGAACAACTGCGGCAGCCGCGTGTCGAGCCAGTCGGCAATGTCCGTCAACAGCTTCAGCGGCACATCCTGATGCACCCCACCCGGCCGGAAATACGCACTGTGCATCCGCGCGCCCGACGCCCGTTCGAAAAAGTTTAGGCAGTCCTCGCGGACTTCAAACATCCACAGGTTCGGCGTCATCGCGCCCACGTCCATGACATGCGACCCAAGGTTCAGCATATGATTGGAAATACGCGTCAATTCGGCGAAAAACACGCGAAGATATTGCGCGCGCAGTGGCACTTCGAGATCGAGCAATTTCTCTATGGCGAGCACATAAGAGTGCTCCATGCAAAGCGGCGAACAATAATCGAGCCGGTCAAAATAGGGCAGCGCCTGAAGATAGGTCTTATATTCGATCAGCTTTTCAGTGCCGCGGTGGAGCAGCCCGATGTGAGGATCGACGCGTTCGACGATTTCGCCGTCGAGCTCCATGACGAGGCGGAGAACGCCATGCGCGGCGGGATGCTGCGGCCCAAAATTGATCGTGTAATTCTCAATTGCGGCATCACCCAAAGTCTCATTGGGCGTTTCGCTGCCCGCCTGATTGCCGACCGTCACAATACGACGCGTCGAAATGGCGTTGTCGAGTTCGTCGATCATCAGGCCGCTCCCTTCGCTTTGCTTGAGCGTTTAGCCTTGGGCGCAGGGGTTACCGGTGAAGCAGCAGGTGCAGGTGGCGGTGCGGGGGCAACATATTTCTCATCACCGGGGAGGATATATTCAGCACCTTCCCACGGGCTCAGAAAATCGAATGAGCGAAAATCCTGCGCCAACCGCACCGGTTCGTAAACGACACGCTTTTCCTCTTCGGAATAACGCACCTCGTTATAACCGGTCAGCGGAAAATCCTTGCGCTGCGGATGTCCGCTAAATCCGTAGTCGGTCAGGATACGACGCAGGTCAGCATTGCCCGAAAACAACACGCCATACATGTCAAACACTTCACGTTCGAGCCACCCGGCGACTGGCCACAAACCCGTCAGACTTGGCACGGCTTTAACCTCATCGGTGATAACTTTGACGCGTAGGCGATGATTCTTCGTCACACTCAGTAAGAGATAGACAACTTCAAACCGTTCAGGTCGCTCAGGGTAATCAACGCCCGCAATTTCCATTAACTGCTGATAACTAAGATCGTCACGCAGAGCCGTCATCACCTCAACCAGCGCCTCACGGTTCACCGTCAGCGACACTTCGCCATGCACCTCAACCGCATCAAGCACGAGTTTCGCGCCCACAGCTTTCTTCGCGGCGGCAGCCACGCCCTTATTCGACGCATAAACAGGTGCCGGTGACATCACCGGACAATCGTCCCCACACGGCGGATTTTCCGCTGCAACTGCATGATTCCATACAATAACGCTTCGGCCGTGGGCGGACATCCGGGCACATAGATGTCCACCGGCACGATCCGGTCGCAGCCACGCACAACGCTATAGCTGTAATGATAATAGCCGCCGCCATTGGCGCATGACCCCATCGAAATCACATATTTCGGATCCGACATCTGGTCATAAACCTTGCGCAGTGCCGGTGCCATCTTATTGCACAGCGTTCCCGCGACAATCATCACGTCCGACTGGCGCGGTGAAGCACGCGGGGCAACGCCAAACCGCTCCAGATCATAGCGCGGCATGTTGACATGGATCATCTCGACCGCGCAGCACGCAAGACCAAACGTCATCCACCACAGCGATCCCGTCCGCGCCCAATGAAACAGGTCCTCGGTCGACGCGACAAGGAAGCCCTTATCGGACAGCTCGCCATTCAAATCATTGAAAAACTGGTCATTCTGGATCGCAGTAACCGGTGCCTGCGTGAGCTCTACTCCCATTCGAGTGCTCCCTTTTTCCACGCATAGGCATAGCCCAACACGAGTTCGAGCAGGAAGATCATCATCGCGCCCCATCCCACGACACCGATACCATGAAGCGAGACTGCCCATGGAAAGAGGAACGCCGCTTCAAGATCGAAGATGATGAACAGGATCGCGACAAGGTAAAAACGCACATCGAACTGTGATCGGCTGTCTTCGAACGCAGGAAAACCGCATTCATATTCACTGAGCTTCTCGGGGCTGGGGTTATACGCTCCGGTAAAGCGCTGCGCGATCATTGGCAGAAAGACGAATGCGCACGAAATGAACAGCGCAACAGCCAGAAACAGTAAGATCGGCAAATACCCGGCGGCAGACGACGCCATATCACGACTCCAAGGGACGAATGTTGCGCCCTGTTGCTTGGCGCTTTAGGACAGCCCTATGTCCTTCGCAAGCGCAGCAAACACCAAATTGGTCTAGCGCAACGCCCCTGCGACCAGTTTATGCAAGCGTGAATGAAGGCCATCACTTGCGGCCAGGAATTCATTGCGTTCCATTGCCCGGTCACCACCACGGAAATCAGTGACAAACCCGCCTGCTTCACGCACAAGCAACATGCCTGCAGCGACATCCCACGGCTGCAAATTACTTTCCCAAAAACCATCAAACCGCCCCGCAGCTACCCACGCTAAATCTAGGGCCGCCGATCCAAGGCGGCGGATTCCCGCGACTTCGGGCGCCACAGCCCCGAATATCCGTGTCCACTGCGCAAAGTTACCATGCCCCAGAAATGGAATGCCAGTGGCAATCAGTGACTCTGACAGGTCATTGCGTGCCGACACGCGCAATCGCCGGTCCATCAGCCAAGCACCACGACCGCGTTCGGCCCAGAAACTCTCGTCAGTCAGCGGTTGATAGGTCAGTGCTGACGTAATTTCGCGCTTGCCGTTTGGCATCGGCTCTTCAACCGCAATCGAAATCGCAAAATGCGGAATGCCGTGCAGAAAATTTGTCGTTCCATCCAATGGATCGACGATCCAGCGCGGCTTTGACGGATCACCAGGAATTTCGCCGGACTCTTCCATCAGCAATGCCCAGTCGGGTCGCGCCTTGTTCAACTCATTATAAATCGCATCCTCGGCCCGCTTGTCCGCCATTGATACGAAATCAGCAGGACCTTTGCGGCTGACTTGCAACTGTTGCACTTCATTAAAGTCACGCCGCAACCGTGGTGCAGCCTTGCGCACGGCACGATCCATGATCGTCATCAGGCCGGAATGGGAAACCATCTCAGCCTTCCGCGCGTTTCACATAGGTCTGCTCATACACATCAACGACAATCCGCGTTCCCGCGCCGATATGCGGCGGGACCATGACGCGGACGCCGTTTTCGAGAACTGCCGGTTTATACGACGACGATGCCGTCTGCCCTTTCACAACCGCATCGGCCTCAACGATCAGCGCCTCTATCGTGTCGGGCAGCTGGACAGAAATCGGCTTTTCGTCATAGGTTTCCATGACGACATCCATGCCGTCCTGGAGAAACGCAGCCGCATCGCCGAGGATGCCGCGATCCAGCGTCACCTGATCATAATTTTCCTTGTCCATGAAGGTTAGCGCATCGCCATCGGCAAACAGGAACTGGAAATCCTTGGTATCGAGCCGTACTTTTTCGACTGTCTCGGCGCTGCGGAACCGGATATTATTCTTGCGCCCATCGATCAGGTTTTTCAGCTCGACCTGCATATAGGCACCACCCTTGCCAGGCTGGGTGTGCTGAATCTTGACCGCACGCCACAGGCCGCCTTCATATTCAAGGATATTGCCGGGACGAATCTCGACCGCGTTGATCTTCATATGCACCACCGATTGAAAGAGCGAACCGCGCCCTTAGCGGGTGGTGTTCATTCTGCCAAGGCGGCTGCAAAAGCCTTGATGGCAGCGGCTTCGTCGCCGCCCCATACCGCGTTCGAAACCGCGATAAAATCAGCGCCTGCCTCAACCAAGGGTCGCGCGTTATCAACAGTGATCCCACCAATGGCGACGCAGGGCGTGCCGAACAATGTCGTCCACCAGCCGATGATGGCGGGGTCCGCGTGGTGCGTCACATCCTTCGTTGCCGTCAGATAAAATGCCCCGAACGCAACATAATCCGCGCCTGCTTCGCCCGCTTCCATCGCAAGGTGGCGGCTGTCGTGGCAGGTCACGCCAATCTGCGCATCCTTGCCGAGCAGGTCACGCGCCATTTTC
>JAYTWA010000235.1:0-2685 GCA_043743675.1 Sphingomonadales bacterium | reverse complement strand
TATCCGTCTGGAGCGTGACACAAGCTACATCGGTGTCATGATTGACGACCTTGTTTTGCAGGGTGTTACTGAACCCTATCGCATGCTGACTGCGCGCGCCGAGCATCGCCTCCACCTTCGTGCGGACAATGCCACGACGCGGCTGACGGGGATTGGTGTTAACCAGGGGCTGATTGGCGAAGCCCGTGTAGCGCATTGGTCAAAACGCGAGGTATCGCGCACAACGGCCGAATCGGTGATGTCATTTGGCGCTGATCGATCAAGTGCAACTAAAATTCGCCGCGATAGCCTCGACGCGTCTGGCGTTCGGGGGCTCGACCCCGTGTTTGCCATGCTTCCCGACGATGTGCTTGATGAGCTCATCGAAGATGCGCGCTACGCACCTTATGTTGATCGTCAGCGCGCTGAAGTGAATGCGCGTCGAGCTGCGACGCATGTTAATATTCGTCCCGACCTTGTTTATGGCGATATCTCCGGACTTTCTGCTGAAATGGTTCAGCGCCTGGACGCAGCGAGACCTGCCACGTTTGGCGATGCAGAACGCATTCCAGGTATAACGCCCGCAGCGCTATCGGCACTCCTCGTGCACAATCGCACCGGGGCCACGCGTTGACCGAAGACGACGCGCGAGCATGGCTTATCGCGAATTTTGATGTTTCACGTGAAACGCTGGATAAGCTCGATGCCTATGCCACATTCGTTCGTGAAGGTCAGAGGAGCCAAAATCTGGTAAGCGCCAGCACGCTTCCAACATTTTGGGCGCGGCATATTGTCGATTCGGCGCAATTGGTTTTGCTGGCTGGGAAAGGGTCCTGGCTCGACATCGGGAGTGGTGCGGGTGTCCCCGGTATTGTTACGGCCATCCTGACGGATGCGCCAACAATCCTTGTTGAATCCCGCACGCGCCGCGCTGAATTCTTGCAAGAAACCATGGAAAAACTGGACCTTGCCAACGTCCGTGTCGTCGCTTCAACTGTGCAGAAACTTGCTGTTAACCCTGTGGATATTATCACAGCACGTGCCGTTGCTTCGCTTCCCGCGCTCCTCGAAATAGCGTTGCCCTTTGCCCATAAAGGGACAGTCTGGCTGTTACCAAAGGGAAAAAGCGCGCAAACGGAACTGGCGTCGCTGCCGCGCGCGTGGCAGGGTTATTGGGAAGTGCGCACAAGCGTGACGGATCCGGAGAGCCATATCCTGATCGGGCGGCACATAAAGGTGAAGAGCAAACGATGATCTGTGTCGGCGTTGCGAATCAAAAAGGCGGTGTGGGCAAAACCACAACCGCGATCAATGTGGCGACGGCGTTGGCCGCGACAGGCTGGCGTGTGCTGCTGATTGATCTTGATCCGCAAGGGAATGCCTCAACCGGCCTCGGGGTCAATCATTCGGATCGTGTGCGTTCGAGCTATGAATTGCTCACTGGCGACTGCACCCTTGCAGAGGCTGTGGTGCCGACAAAAGTGCCGCGTCTCGATCTCGTCGCGGCGACTGTTGATTTGTCAGGGGCTGAGGTCGAATTAGTCACCTATGATAATCGCACACACCGCCTTGATGCCGCAATAAATGCCGCACCCGCCGGGCGTTGGGACATTTGCCTGATCGATTGTCCGCCTTCGTTGGGCTTGCTGACGATCAATGCGATGATTGCTGCGCAATCGCTGCTTGTGCCGTTGCAATGCGAGTTTTTTGCACTCGAAGGATTATCGCAACTTCTTCAAACGATTGAAAGAATTCGCGCCAAGTTTAATCCTGGCCTATCGATTTTGGGCGTTGCGCTTACAATGTATGACCGGCGCAACCGCCTGACCGAACAGGTTGCGCAGGATGTTCGTGCTTGTCTTGGCAATGTCGTGTTCGAAACGGTTATCCCGCGCAATGTCCGCCTTTCCGAAGCGCCAAGCCACGGTCTGCCGGCGCTGGTTTACGACATGCGGTGCACAGGGTCGGAGGCTTATATCCGGCTCGCGCGTGAATTGATTGCGCGGCTACCTCGTTTGACGGCAGCAGCGGCATGACCGAGCCGGCTACCGCCAAACGCCGTGCGCCTGCCCTTGGTCGTGGGTTGTCCGCACTTCTGGGTGATAGCGACGTCGAACGCGGTCCCGCGAATGACGGTGTCCGTGAAATTGCGATAGCTGATATTTCGCCTGATCCCGATCAGCCGCGACGCTTTTTTGACAGTGAAGCGCTCGATGAACTTGCGGCCTCAATATCGTCGCGCGGCGTGCTGCAACCCATTGTTGTGCGCCCGCTTGGTGACAAATTTCGCATTGTTGCGGGTGAACGTCGCTGGCGGGCGGCGCAGCGCGCACAGTTGCACCAAATCCCTGCAATCATTCGTGAATTTGATGATGGGGTTACGCTCGAAGTTGCCTTGATCGAAAATATTCAGCGGTCTGATCTAAATGCTATCGAGGAAGGCGAGGCCTATAAGCGCCTCATCGAGTTACATGGTCACAGCCAAGATGCGCTTGGTAAGATCGTTCACAAATCACGTAGCCATGTCGCGAATCTGATGCGCTTGCTCGACCTGCCGCCGCATGTTCGCTCGATGGTGGCGGATGGGCGGCTTTCAATGGGGCATGCGCGGGCGCTGCTCGGGGCCGAGGACGCCGTGGCTTTGGCTCAGGAAGTTATTTCCAAAAACCTGTCAGTCCGCGATGTTGAAAAAATCATAAAGCGCTC
>JAYTWA010000234.1:0-2220 GCA_043743675.1 Sphingomonadales bacterium | reverse complement strand
CAGCGGACCGACAACATGAGCGCCTGCGCCGCCTTTTCCTGCACAGGATCGGGGAGTTGCGCATTGGCATAAGGCGCGGCGGGCATTGATGAGTCAGCGAACGCAGGCGAAGCGATTAGCAGCACAGCAAGAAAAACGAACTGCTTCATCGCGCTTCGCTTAATTTCTGAAGAATTTCGGGTATATCCTGTGGCCCTATCGCGCCAATATGTTGGTGACGTATGATCCCTTTGCTGTCGATGACAAAGGTTTCGGGCACCCCTGACGAACCGATGGCCAGCTGAACGCTTGAATCAACATCGAGGCCGATAGCGCGATAGGGATTGCCGTGACGGGCAAGAAACACGTCGACATCCGCGCGTTTGTCACGCAGCGCTATGCCTTCAACGGTCACGCCTTGCTGGGTCAGAGCAACGAGTACAGGCACTTCGGCGATGCACGGCACGCACCAGCTGGCAAACACATTCATAAGGCGCGGCTTGCCCGCAAAGTCTGCTTTGCCAAGCGCCGGTCGTGTTGAAGCCGCGGCGGGGAGTGCGAACGCAGGCAACGGCTTGCCAATCATCTTCGACGGATTTTCGGATTTGGTCGGGCTGATCAAGCCCACTGCGACAACCGCAAATAACAGGCCGAACGCTGCCAGCGGTAGCCAGAGCCAAAGGCGATTCATGCGTAGGCTTGCCGCTCGGACAACGCAATGTCACGCCGCAAGCGCCCGACCAGCGACAGGAAGCCACCGATCGCGACCAAGGCACCGCCTAGCCATATAAAAGTCACCAGCGGCTTCCACCATAGGCGCAATTGCCAGCGACCCGTTTCGTCCTGTTTCCCCACGACCAGATACAGCTGTCCATCGAGTTTGGTCGCGATCGCCGCTTCATTGGTTTCGGTCTGGGGTGACGAGAATTGCCGCGATTGCGGTTTCATGCGAAACGGTTTGCCGTCTCCCCGCTGCACTTCGAGTGTGGATTCCAGCGCGGTCCAGTTCGGTCCTGCAATCGGCTCGATACCAACAAATTTGATGTTGTAGGGACCAACCGATGCACTTTCGCCAAGGCGTTTGGCGACAAGCGTTTCCTTGATAAACGCGCTTTCGGTCGCCATGCCGAGCAACGCGACGGCAATCCCGAAATGCGAAAGCACCATGCCATATGTAAACAACGGCGTACGGCGCAGATTACGTTTCCAAAGCGGCGCAAGGCTTGCCGCACCAACGCCGATGGCGAGGACAATGCCGAGGAATGACAATAAACTTACCTGTGGTGCAAAGACAGCCATGCCGATCAACGCGGCAATGAACAGACCAATCGGCAGTGCAATACGACCAAGAACAGCCTTGAGATCATCCCGTCGCCAGCGCGTCAGCGGTCCCAGCCCCATCACAATAACTAATGCGAGCGCCAGTGGCCCCGCCGTTGCATCAAAATACGGCGGGCCGACCGAAAGCTTTTCCCCCGTCATGGCTTCTGCCGCAAGCGGATAAAGCGTGCCGATCAGGACAACACCGAGGATAGCTGATAGAAACAGGTTGTTTGCAACCAGTGCCCCTTCGCGACTTATCAGATCAAATTGCGTGCCTTCCTTTACCGTCGAAATACGCACAGCAAACAAGACGAGTGCGCCGCCTATATACAGAACAAGCATCGCGAGCAGAAAACTGCCCCGTGTTGGATCGACAGCAAAACTATGCACGCTGGTCAGGATGCCTGATCGGACGAGGAACGTCCCGATCATGCTCATCGAAAATGCCACAACCGCGAGCATAATTGTCCACGCGCGCAAACCGTCGCGCGTTGCCAGCACGGTCACCGAATGCAGAAGCGCCGTCGCGGCGAGCCAAGGCATGAGGGACGCATTCTCAACCGGATCCCAGAACCACCATCCGCCCCAGCCCAGTTCATAATAGGCCCAATAACTGCCTGCCGTAATCCCCAGCGTCAGGAATATCCAAGCCGCAAGCACCCATGGCCGCATCGCGCGCGCAAAGTCACGATCAACATCGCGCGTGATCAGTGCGCCAACGGCAAAACTAAACGCAACTGACATGCCGACATAACCGAAATAGAGCGTCGGCGGGTGGAACGCCAGGCCGGGATCTTGCAGCAATGGGTTGAGGCCATTGCCATCCACCGGCACCGGAAACAGCCGCTTGAACGGGTTCGAAGAGAACAGAAGAAACGCATAAAATCCCACAGCAATCAGCGCCTGCGCCATCAATGT
>JAYTWA010000233.1:0-6822 GCA_043743675.1 Sphingomonadales bacterium | reverse complement strand
CATCGCAAACAGCATCATGTTCTACCGCGACGTCATGGGCGCGACGAACATCCGTACGCCGTTTGATTTGCCTGATCAGGGGGTGAAGGTATGCTTTGTCGACACGCCCACCGCATCGGGCATGAACGGCACGCAGATTGAGCTGATCGAGCCGTTGCCCGGCAACACGTCTATCACCGCGTTTCTTGAAAAGAACCCACAGGGAGCGCAGCATCATCTTTGCTATGAAGTGCCCGATATTCACGCAGCGAAAGCGTGGTTTGAGGGGCAGGGCAAGCGCGTGCTCGGCGAGCCGCGCATTGGCGCACACGGAACGCTGATTTTCTTTGTCCACCCGAAGGATATGGGCGGCGTCCTGACCGAAATTATGGAAACGCCAAAAGCACACTAGACTTACGTTAACGTAAAGCGCTAGCGTTGTGCATGACTTATGAAACGATCCAAACCGCGCGCTCCGGCGACGTCCTGATCATTACGCTGAACCGGCCTGAACGGCTGAATGCAGCGTCCTTGCAAATGGCGGACGAGATCAATGCAGCGCTAGACAGCCTTGATGATGCGCGGGCCGTGCTGATCACGGGGGCGGGTCGGGCGTTCTGTTCGGGTGCGGACCTGCAAGGGCGCGGGGATGCCTCGATTGCGGGGGGGAGTGCGCCCTATGCCGCGCTGACGCAGCATTATAACCCGCTAATGATGAAAATCGCACGGTTGGCCGTGCCGGTAGTGACCGCCGTCAACGGCCCGGCGGCAGGGATCGGTTGTTCGATTGCGCTTGCCGGTGATTTCGCGGTGGCGGGCAAATCGGCCTATTTCCTGCAAGCGTTCGTCAATATCGGGTTAGTTCCCGATGGCGGCGCAAGCTGGATGTTGTCACGTCTGATCGGCAAGGCGCGCGCAACCGAAATGATGTTGCTGGGTGAGAAAATTTCTGGCGAGAAGGCCGAAAGCTGGGGCCTGATTTACAAATGTGTCGATGATGCCGCAGTGATGGGCGAGGCAACGGTACTGGCGACACGGCTGGCGGCGGGGCCGACGTTGGCGATTGGGATCATGCGGCGCAACATCGCAGCGGCACTGGATGCCGATTATGCGAGTGCGCTGCTTAGCGAAGCTGAGGGGCAGCGGCAGGCGGGCTCGAGCGCTGACGCGATCGAAGGGGCAGTGTCGTTCCTGCAAAAGCGCAAGGCGGTATTTCAGGGGCGTTGACCGCCATCAGCGCGCGTGGCAATCGATGCGAGCCGCGGGTGTAGCTCAATGGCAGAGCAGAAGCTTCCCATGCTTACGACGAGGGTTCGATTCCCTTCACCCGCTCCACTTTATAGCGGTGATGTTTAGACCAACGGAGATAATGTGTGGCGGCAAAATCCGGTTCCATCGTCTTCGTGCTGATCACCATTTTTATTGATGCCATCGGTTTCGGGCTGATCATGCCAGTCTTGCCACAGCTGCTGATGCGGGTCGGTGACATCGGGCTTTCGGACTCGATCAGTATCGGGGCATGGATGGGCGTGGCGATGGCGTTCGCATCGTTCATGGCGGCGCCGGTCCTTGGCAATCTTAGTGACCGTTTCGGGCGAAGGCCGATCCTTCTCTTGTCGCTGAGCGGGCTTGCAATTGATTATTTTCTGCTTGCAGTGGCGAATACATTGCCGCTCGTGTTTTTTGGGCGCGTGCTTTCGGGCGCGTTCGGCGGCAGTTATTCAACAGCAATGGCCGCATTGTCAGACACAACGCCCCCTGAAGAGCGCGCCAGGACATTTGGTTTTGTCAGTGCGGCGTTCGGCATCGGCTTTGTGCTCGGCCCCGCGATTGGTGGCTTGCTCGGTGAATATGGTGACCGTGCGCCTTTTTATGTAGCGGCGGCGATGGCGGGTTTGAATTTTCTTTATGGCGTGATCGTTTTTCCCGAAACACTGAAAGCCGAAAACCGACGGTCGTTCAGTGTGGCGCGCGCCAATCCACTCGGCGCATTGAAAATAATGCGCGGCATGCCGGGCATGCCGGGTGTCGTGGTTGTTCTGATCCTATGGCAGATCGCCAGCTTGGTTTATCCAATGATATGGAGTTTTTATGCGATTGCGCAATTCGGCTGGTCAACACGGATAATCGGGATCAGCTTGGCCGCAGTCGGCGTGACAATTGCGATCAGCCAGACGTTCATCACAGGTCCAGCCGTCAAACGCTTCGGAGAACGTGACGCGGCGACGATCGGCCTGACGGTCGCGATTGCGGGGTTCATCACTTATGCTTTTATAGATCAGACATGGATGGCGTTTACGGCAATGGCGTTCATTGCGCTTCAAGGGTTGGTACAGCCGAGCCTGATGGCCATGCTGTCGCGCCGCGCGCCGCCCGAAACGCAAGGGGAAGTGCAGGGGATTTCGGCCATGGCTATGGGACTGGGTGCGATTGTTGCGCCGCTCGTGCTGACGACGCCCATGGCTTATTTCACCAGCCCGGATGCACCCGTCTATTTTCCGGGTGCACCTTTTCTGATCGCGGCGGGATTTGGCACGATTGCGCTGATGATGTTGCGGCGGTTGCCCGGAACAAGCATCTAAATTCCGCCAGTAACTGTTTCGCGGCCTGTGTCGCGGAGGCCCGCCGCAAGCGCTGCAACACACGAATCAAGCGCGCTTTGTTCGGTTGAACGCACAACAAAATTTGCGCCCACTTTGCCGTCGCGGAAAAACGGGTAGCTGCCGATCTGGCACCCTTCATGGGCTTTTTCGGTGGTGCGGAGCAGGTCGGAGACCTCACTTTCTGCGACCCAGCAGCCGACGGTTTCGCTGATCATCGGCTTGCCGCCGGGAAGCGTGCCCGACAGCGCTTCGAGCATCATTGACGTGATGTGCGGCACGCCTGCCATGATGAAGACATTGCCGTGCCGAATGCCGGGCGCGCCTGACATGCGGTTTTCAATCAGGGTTGCGCCTTCGGGGACGCGCGCCATCCGCAGCCGTGCTTCGGTCGCGCCGCCGCGCGTTTCATAATAGCTTTGCAGCACTTCCACGGCCTTGGGGTGATGGACAACAGCGACGCCCAAAGCCTTGGCGACGGCGTCAACCGTAATATCGTCATGCGTCGGCCCGATCCCGCCGGTCGTGAACAGATAATCATTGCGCGCACGTAACTGATTCACGGCTTCGACAATCGCATCTTCGACATCGGGCACAACGCGGACTTCGGCCAGCCGGATTCCCTGAAGATTGAGCCACAGCGCGACTTGTGCAATATTTTTGTCCTGCGTGCGCCCGGAAAGAATCTCGTCGCCGATGATGGCAAGCGCGGCGGTGTAAATGCGGTCTGTTGTCATGTGCCTTCTCATAGCGTGCAGGGCGAAGGGTGCAATCCGCAGGCTTGTCAGGGCGTATTGTTGGGTTGATACACTGGGCAAATGGGAGTTCAATATGCGACGTCTGATATTTGCTTTGGTAACATTGTGCATAGCAACAATGGCGAGTGCTCAAACGCCAGCTTTTGATCCGCGTGCGTGGCGGGGTCAGCATATTGGGCCACCCACGCAAGTGCTGACGCTGGGCAGCGCGCATTTGAACCAGATGAAGACGGTTGTGACGCCCGAAATGCTTGTGCCGCTGATCGAGAAGCTCGCAGCGTTCAAGCCCGACATTATCACCCATGAAGGCATTTCGGGCGAGCAATGCGATCAGTTACGCCATTACAAAGCGCGCTATCCAAAAATGTGGAACACGTATTGCCACGGTACTGAGGACGGCGAATTTGCGACTGGGCTGAGTGTTTCAGAGGCGACGACCGAAGTCGCGCGCATACTGGCCACATGGCCGACCAGCCCGTCGGCGGCACAGCGGCGGCGACTGGCCGCCGTGTTCATTGCGGGCGGAGATCGCCCGTCGGCACAGGTGCAGTGGCTCCAGCTGCCGGAGTCCGAGCGCAAGGCGGGCGACGGCATAAATGCCGCTTTGTTGAAAATCCTCGCGCGTGACAGTGTAAAGCCGAATGAAATCTTCGAAATTGCTGTCCCACTTGCAGTGAAGCTGGGCTTGCAGCGCGTGTATGCTGTCGACGATCATACCGCAGACAGCATTCAGGGTGCTGCGGGTGAAGGATTTGATGCCGCGCTTGAAAAGATATGGAGTCAGCCGGATTCGCCGACCTTTGCCGCTTACAACGCTGAAGAAAAAAAGGTCGAACAGTCCGGAGATATGCTCGCTTTTTATCGGACGATGAACGCGCCCGCGACGCAGCAGCTGTTTGTTTCTTCTGATTATGGTGTTGCCCTGAAACAGGACACGCCACAACGTTTCGGGCGGCAATATGTCGCGTGGTGGGAAGTCCGCAATCTGCGCATGGTCGCCAACATCCGTGAGACATTTGGCAATAAACCTGGTTCGCGCGTGCTCAACATCGTCGGGGCATCACACAAGCCTTATTATGACGCCTATCTTGATATGATGAGCGACGTGAAATTGGTCGATGTGGAATCAGTTCTCAAATAGGGCTGAGGTTGTTATATCAGAATGATGACGACCTACGTAACTGCATCCGCCGACAGCCGCGCTTCACGCGATGGTACGATTAAATTGCACGGCCCTGAAGGTTTCAACGGCATGCGCGCGGCGGGGAAACTTGCCGCCGAAGTGCTCGATGCGCTGATCCCGCATGTTGTGCCAGGTGTAACGACGGGTGAAATTGACGACATTGTTCGCGTGCATATGCTGCACGGCGGCGCGATTCCCGCGACGTTGGGCTATCGCGGGTTCACGCACAGCTGCTGCACGTCGATCAATCATGTCGTGTGTCACGGCATTCCCGGCGACAAGAAACTGCGCGACGGTGACATTGTGAACATCGACGTGACGACGATCCTTGATGGCTGGCATGGCGACACCAGCCGGATGTTCCTGATCGGTGATGTACCGATCAAGGCACGGCGGCTGGTTGATGTGACCTATGAGTGCATGATGCTGGGCATTGACCAGGCGAAACCCGGGAATACGATAGGCGATGTCGCGCATGCGATTCAGAGTCATGCTGAGAAAAACCGTTATGGCGTGGTTCGCGATTTCTGCGGGCACGGGCTGGGACGACTGTTCCATGATGCGCCAGAAGTCGTCCATGCGGGGCGTCCGGGCACGGGACCGGAACTGAAGCCCGGCATGTTTTTCACGATCGAGCCAATGATCAACATCGGGCGCCCTGATGTAAAAATGCTTGACGATGGCTGGACCGCCGTGACGCGCGACAAGACGCTTAGTGCGCAGTTCGAACATTCCGTTGGTATCACCGAAACCGGCTGTGAGATTTTCACAAAAAGCCCGCGCGGGCTCGACCGACCGCCGTATTGAGGCTGTTTCTGATTATGGCCGAATTGTACAAGGCTATGCCGATTTGTTGCCGAAGTTCGTCAAACTGGTTTACAGACACTCAAATCTTGCAGTGCTGTAAGTGCATTCGATGCACGGCGTCGAAGTTCGGCGTCGTTGATATAAAATACCGGATTTGATGCGAGCAGAACATCGTCCTTCGTAAAAGCATCAACATCACCGAAAAGAGTGTCGAGTTCTTCGTAAAGATTATCGGCCAGTTGCCGCTGTTCAGCTTTGAATTTTGCAAGATATGTGGACCGAAACACATCGCTCGCCATATTGCCATTGACGAACGCCGATATGAGCGTGCTGTAATCTTCGATAATACCGGTCATCTGCCGCCTCCAAGCCTGCCCGAAGTCGTAACGTGACCAAATTGTGCCGCGCTCAATTTCCATCCCGACAAAAGGTTATTGGAATTGTCAACGATAACATTCAATCCCGTTTCACGGTTCAAATAATGCGTGACGGGATTTCCACGATATGTGCCAGTGATCACCTCTGTCGCGGGGCTGGCAAGATGGCTTTCAATCGCTTGTCCAAAGGCCTCAAGAGTTTGATTGTTTGCATTCCCAGAAATGCCGAAATCAACGGCATGATCGAACGCATGTTGTAGCTGAGATCTGGTAAAACCAATATTGTCGATATTTCGTGCGGCACCACTGACCACCTCATCCGCTCTTCTAGCCCCAACCCCGAAAAACTCGTCGAGTTGTGCTTTCATTGCGCGGATTGAATCAGCGGCCCCTAGGGGAAGGGCGTCGATTACGGTTGGCGACACGTTGTCGAGCGTTTCCTTTATGCCGCGCAGCAAGGGTTCAAACGAGTCCCGGAGTGCCGGGTTTGCGGCAACGTCGGAGATCACTCGTGCAACAGTATCAGCATGGCGACCAAGGCGTAGGACTTTGGCTGTGTCGCCAATCCCTGGAAAAACGCCTGCGACGGAAATCGCCGCGTCACCAACACCAGCGGCAACGTCCCATACGCTGCTATTGGTGATCCCGTCATAAATGCCGCGTGTGAGCGAAATGCCAGCATTCAGCAGGTCGGCAAACGGTGTCGGTTCAAAAATGCCGACGATGTCGAGGCCAACCTGCGTTAGGTCAGCAACCGTCCGCCCATCAATCCTGTCGCTAGCTGCCTGCATGGGATCGGACCGGCTTGCCATGGCAGCTTCTTCGGCCTGTTCGAACGATTGGCCGTTGCGAACCAGTTCATTCAGGGCCGTATTGATGCGGGCAACATCGTTCGTTGCGGGATTACCATCGCCGAACAATCGGTCAAATCGATTGTAAAGTTCGCGGCCCGGCGATCCAGCGGGCGACGCGAAATGCTCCGCTACCGTTGGTGCGCCCGGTGCCAAAAGAATGGGCTGGTTGTCTGGCCCCGTCACTGTCTGTGCGGTCGTCATAACGCCGCGATCATTTGCTGCTGCCAACTGTCCACGCTCGACCGGTGACAGGCTTTGCGTGAC
>JAYTWA010000232.1:0-5384 GCA_043743675.1 Sphingomonadales bacterium | reverse complement strand
CGCGCGACCGAACTTGTGTCGCTCGACATCCGGGCGATTGCGATGGACCGGCCTTTCACGATCCTCAAAGGCAAGGGCGGTCGCGAGCGGCTGGTGCCGGTTTCGGACAAAGCGCGCCGGGCCGTGGCGGCGTGGACAGCAGTGCGGACGGGCGCGGGGCCATGGCTGTTTCCGTCAGGCAAAGCGCATCTGAGCCGGGTGCGATTGTTTCAGATGCTGCGTGATCTGGCCGTCGAAGCCGGTATTCCGCCCGAACGGATCAGCCCGCACGTTTTGCGCCACGCCTTTGCCACGCACTTGCTTGAGGGCGGCGCCGATTTGCGTGCATTGCAAACGATGCTGGGCCATGCCGATATTGCGACGACTGAAATTTACACGCATGTCGAAACGGCGCGGCTTGTTGAGCTGGTGACGACGCGGCATCCACTTAGCGATCAGACCCTGACTGATCACGCCCGCGTTGACGCAGACATTCCCGCAACCTAGGCGTTGCGATGATGACAGCCTATCTCGACTTCGAAAAGCCGGTCGCCGAATTGCGCTCGCGCGTGACTGAGCTCCGCGATGCCAGTGCAGGCACGGAGATTTCCGATGAAATCGTGAAAACTGAAGCGCGGGCCGATAAACTGCTCCGCGATACCTATGCCCGATTGACGCCGTGGCAAAAGACACAAGTGGCGCGACATCCGGAGCGGCCGCATTTCGGCGATTATGTCGCGGCGATGTTTACCGATTTCATGCCGCTTGCCGGGGATCGTGCCTTTGGTGATGACCAGGCAATAATCGGCGGATTTGCAAGGCTGGATGGTCGCCGCATCATGGTAATCGGTCATGAAAAGGGCAATGACACGGCCAGCCGACTTCGCCATAATTTCGGTATGGGAAAGCCCGAGGGGTATCGCAAGGCCGTCCGCCTGATGCAGCTCGCGGACAAGTTCGGCGTTCCGGTCGTCACGCTCGTCGATACGTCGGGCGCGTTTCCGGGTGTGCAGGCCGAAGAGCGCGGACAGGCTGAAGCGATTGCGCGATCCACTGAGCAATGCCTTTCATTGGGTGTGCCAATGATTGCCGCGATTGTGGGCGAAGGCGGGTCGGGCGGCGCGATTGCGCTGGCGGCGGGTAATCAGGTGCTGATGTTTGAACATGCGGTATATTCCGTGATTTCGCCAGAGGGGTGCGCGTCGATTTTGTGGCGAAGCGGCGAACGCGCAGCGGATGCGGCAGAAGCCATGAAAGTGACGGCCGATGATCTGAAACGGCTGGGCGTTGTTGATGTGATTGTGCCTGAACCAGTTGGCGGGGCACAGCGCGATCCCGCGAGCGCTTCGACGAATCTTGGTGCGGCAATCGGCAAAGCGCTTGATGATCTATCGGGTAAGGATGCGGGGACGCTTCGCAAACAACGGCGCGACAAGTTTCTGGCGATGGGTGGCCTTTAACTGCCATCCGAGACGTGCCATGAAGGCTGTAATAATAAGGAGTTGGGTGATGCGTAAATCGATGCTTGGTGCAACGGCACTGTTACTGGCGACGACGGTAACCCCGGTTTCGCCCAGCTATGCGCAATCACCCGCGCCCCAATCGATCTCGGCGGCGGACAAGGCAACCGGGGCCAAGGCGCACCCTGAACTTTTGGCAGAATTCGGCGGCGTCTATGCCGGGTCGCAAGCGGATTATGTTCGGCGTGTCGGGCAAAAGATTTCGGTGCAGTCTGGCCTGTCAAACGCCCAATCGGATTTTACGGTATCGCTGCTTAATTCGTCTGCGAATAACGCTTTCGCGATTCCTGGTGGCTATGTTTACGTGACGCGCCAGCTGCTCGGCCTGATGAATGACGAGGCTGAACTGGCGTCGGTTCTGGGGCATGAGACCGGCCACGTCGCGGCGCGTCACTCGCAGCGTCGGCAAAGCGCGGCAACACGCAACACTGTGCTGGGCGCGCTTGGTCAATTGGGTGTTGGGCTGTTGCTGGGCGGAAATTCGCAGATTGGCCAGATGTTGAGCAAAGGCATCGGCACGGGCGCACAAGCGCTAACACTCCAGTTTTCACGTGGTCAGGAATATGAAGCCGACGACCTGGGCGTCACATATCTGGCGAAAGCTGGCTATGACCCGATGGCATCATCGACAATGCTGGCGTCGCTTGCGGCACAATCGGCGCTTGATGCGCGGTCAAAAGGTCAAGAGGGGCGATCGACACCGACTTGGGCAAGCACGCACCCCGATCCCGCCGCCCGTGTAACACGCGCCGCACAAAAAGCGGCGGCAACGACCGTAAAAACGGGCGTCCGTAACCGCGATGCGTTTCTGAACGCGCTGAACGGCACACTCTATGACGATGATCCCAAGCAAGGCGTCATCGACGGACAAGTATTCCGCCATCCCGAACTTCGCCTGATGTTCACGGTGCCAAACGGTTTTGCGATGTCGAATGGCGCGCAGGCAGTGACGGTTTCGGGCAGCGGCGGGCAGGCGCAATTTACGGGTGCTGCGTATAATGGCGATCTTCGCGCTTATATATCGGCGGCGTTTACAGCCGTATCAGGCGGACAGGGATCATTGTCGCCAAGCGAAGTTCAGACAACACAGGTCAACGGCATCAACGCGGCTTATTCAACGGCACGCGCCAATACACAGTCGGCGCAAGTCGATGTGACAATCTTTGCCTATGCGTTCGATGCGAATCGCGCTTATCATTTTGTTGTTATTGCACCGGCCGGACAGGGCGTGGGGCCGTTTTCCAGCCTTGTTCAATCCGTGCGGCGGATGACAGCGAGTGAGGCTGCTGCCGTCAAGCCGCGCATGATACAGGTCGTTACGGTGAAGTCGGGGGATACAGTGGCATCGATGTCGTCACGGATGGCCTATTCGAGTCTTCAGACCGAGCGGTTTCTGACCCTGAACGCACTTCCGGCCGGCACCGCATTGCGGCCCGGCCAGCGTGTAAAAATCGTCATTTACGGCTAAAAGCGCTTACGACGCTTTCATGTTCGATGATATGTTGTTGAAGGCAACTTTCATCTTGTTGCCGACACCAGTCATTGCCGTAATCGCCGCAATGGCAATGAGGGCAGCAATCAGGCCATATTCGATCGCGGTTGCACCCTTTGTATCGCGGATGATCTGTATCATGTCGCGAACATTTTTCAGCAAATGGGGCATGTACCTACTCCATTTATAAAAACGATCTTACAAGAAAGGCGGCAGACCAAAGCCCGCCGCCCCGCTTGTTCAGTCAATCAATGGCCTTGATAACAAGGCCATTAGATTAGCTGGCCTTCAAGTTCGAGCTGACGTTGTTGAACGTCAGGGTCAGCTTCGAGCCAACCGATGTCATTGCCGTGATCGCTGCAATTGCGATCAGTGTAGCGATCAGACCATATTCAATGGCCGTTGCACCCTTTTGGTTGCGAATAATTTTGCGAAGCATCTTCATTTCTGGTCTCCTGTTAAATCTGTCTACCCGGCTGATCAGAACCCCCAATCAACAATTTCTGAATTAGCCACTGGTTATTGAAAAAGTCTTAACGCGAATTGATCTTTTTTCAGGTGTTGTTGACCTTCGTTGCAACATTGTTCCACATATTGATTGTGGAGCCTGCAGCGTTGCTGACAGCAACAATGATCGCGATGAAGATGAGCGCGACAATGAGCCCGTATTCAACGGCCGTTGCACCGCGTTTGTCACGCGATAAAGCGCGAAATAATCCCAACATCGCTTGTCCCCAGTCCCGATGCGCCGATAAAAGCATATTGAGTTAAAGCCGCGGAGGTTAAGAAAATCCTAAAATTGGATGAACCGGGGGTCTTGCTGGTGGTTGCCGCAGCAATGATCGATGTGCAGGGCCAAGTGCTTGTCCAGCAGCGTCCACCGGGCAAGAGCATGGCGGGGTTATGGGAATTTCCGGGCGGAAAGATTGAGTGCGGAGAGACGCCCGAAGCCGCGCTTGTCCGCGAATTGCATGAGGAGCTGAATATTATCGCTGGGGCACTGACCCCAATGTCCTTTGCGAGCGAGGCGCTAGGCGAGCGCCACTTGTTGATGCTGCTTTATCTGTGCCGCGAATGGACCGGCACACCACAGGCAATTCATGCCAGTGCGATACAATGGATTGATCCTGCCTTGCTCCACAACCTGCCGATGCCACCGGCGGACCTGCCGCTAATCCCCTCTATCATCCGTGCGGCGCAACGCATCAACAAGTGATGCACTGGCGCTCCCGCGTTGGGCAGGGCGCGGTTGGCTGGGGTCGGGTGCCCAGGCCGTGAGTGTAATATAGCTAAGTGTTTCATGCGTGCGGCCAGTGTCGCCGGCTTGCGCCATAAAGGCAGTCTCCACATTTGCGAGCCAGCCCCGTGTCACCGGATAGCGTGTCGCAAGCACATTGGTTGCCGCGCCTTCGCGCAAATCTTCAAGCAGCCGCGCGAGGCTTGAATAGGCAACATCCATTGTTTCGAGATCGGCCACCGGCAGGGCAAAACCGGCGCGCATCAGCAAGTCTCCCGCCGAACGCACATCAATTTGCGGGTGAAGCCGGGCGACGGCTCTGTCTGCATCGGCAATACTAATCGCGGCGCGCAATGCCGCGAGGCCGGGGGCGGCCGCAAAATTGGCAAGCAATAAGCCATCGGGCTTCAGCGCGCGCCGCATCAGGATCAGGGCGCCGGGAAGATCGGCAACGGTATCGAGCGTTCCCGATGAGAGGATCAGGTCGAATTGTGCATCGCCGACGTCAAGCCGGTCTTCATCGTCCGTGTAGATCGTGCACTTAATTTTGCGCGCTTCCAGTCTTTCAATTAGTAACGGCGCGTGACCGATAACCAAGGCCCGCGAAAATTTGCGCCGCACGGTGTCGAGCCGTTCGAGCAGGTCTGTCGCCAGTGTTTCAGCGAAGAAGCCACGACCGTTCGTCCGCCGACGCCTTAATTGTCGCGCACGGCGGTCAAAGATTTCGGGCACGCTCATGATTAGTGCTTGTGCCGACGATGGACAGCATCGACAAGATTGGCGTGCGATTATTTGGTTCTGTCCTTGATTTCATGCTGCCGCCACGCTGTCCGGGCTGTGCAGCGATTGTCGAGCAGGACCACATGTTCTGTGCTGCCTGTTGGGCGCAGCTCGACTTTCTGACAGCGCCGGGTTGTGCAAAATGCTCGCGGCCGTTGGGCGTTGCCGATGGCCTGACATGTGCAAACTGCATGGCGCAACCGCCCGATTATGACGCGGTGATTGCGGCGGTTGCCTATGGCGACATTGCCAAGCGAGTCGCGCTGCGCCTTAAATATGCACGGCGACCGGGTTTGGCGCGGACGATTGCGGCGACGCTTGTTGATCGTCTGCCCAAGGATGCCGTCCTGATCCCGGTGCCGCTGCATCGCTGGCG
>JAYTWA010000231.1:0-5952 GCA_043743675.1 Sphingomonadales bacterium | reverse complement strand
AGTGACATTCCTGACGTCCGTGCGCGGCCCGCAGCCGTGTTTGATGCTAAAACGCGCGACCGAACAACGCAGACGACGGTTGGGCTATCGTATGAAGGTAAGTGGCTTGGCGTTGGCGAACTGACGCTCGGTGCGCAGAAAACGCGCTATGCCAAAAGCGTTGTCGATCCGGCACCTTCACCCATCAACCCCATTACGCGCGATTCGCCGCTTCTGGTCAGTGCAGCGGGCGCAATTTATGTTACGCCATCCTTGGCGGCCTATGCCGGATATACCCGTGGCTTGGAGGAAAGTCCGATCGCTCCGAGCGATGCGACCAACCGCAATCAAGCGCCACCTGCAATCCGCACGCAGCAGAAAGATGCGGGGCTGCGCTGGAAAATCGGCGGTGTCACTGCAATTGCCGGTGTATTCGACGTTTCGAAACCGTTCTTCGAAGTTGTCGGTGATAATTTCGTGCGCAATGGCGACGTTCGCCACCGCGGCGTTGAGTTTTCGGTCGCCGGCAAGATCATGCCGGGGCTGAACATGGTACTCGGCAATCTGCTGATCAATCAGAAACTGTCGAACGGCTTGCGTCCGCGAGGCGCGATTGCACGTAAGACGATCCTGAGCCTTAACTATCGTTTGCCCAAAACGCCCGCGCTTTCGTTTGACTACGCACTCGACTGGACAAGCAGCCGTAATGCCAATCGCGCCGGCACGCTTGCGATCCCCTCACGTGCAACCGTGAGTTTAGGTATGCGATATCGGATGAAAATATCGGACCGACCGGTTCTTGTCCGCGCGTTGGTTAACAATGTCACAAATACCTTTGGGTGGAATGTTGGCGAAAGCGGCGGCTTCACACCGAACGGCACACGACGATTTACGTTAAGCCTGTCGACTGACATTTGACAGTTTGTGCGCTGCGGCAATGCGGCTAAGGCAGGCCTATGGGTGAAATTGCTTCTGCCGGTCAGATCCGTATGTCGCTGGTGCGCTGGGCGTTGGTTACGGTTCCGGCGATCGTTTTTCTCGGTTTTCTGATGGGTCGCATTTCCAATTCGGGCTTCGGCAATCCGTGGTATGATGCGCTGGTGAAGCCTGCGAGCCAGCCGCCGGGTTGGGCTTTTGGTGCCGCGTGGACGGTTCTTTACATCATGCTTGGGCTCGCTCTCGCGATGGTGTTAAATGCCCGAGGCAACCGCTTTCGTGGCTATGCACTTGCGCTATTTGCGGTGGCTTTCATCTCAAACCTTGCATGGTCACCACTGTTTTTTGCCGCGCATCAGGTATTTGCGGCGTTTTTCCTGATCCTGTTCATGCTTGCGTTTGCGATTGCGACGACGCTTGCTTTTGGTCGTGTGCGCAAGGCGGCGGCATGGTTGATGGTGCCATATATGCTCTGGCTATGCTTTGCGGGAATATTGAACTGGCAGACACATGTGCTGAATCCTGATGCAGAGACCCTTGCACCGGCAAGGCCAGTTACCCAGATAGACTTGTAAGCAAACGGGAGCCGCATAATGCAGACCGACAACAAGATTTTTGACGACCTCGCCAAGTTCGTAAACGGCGCCGCCGGAACGATTGCGGGCATGAGCCGTGAAGCTGAATTATCAGCGCGTGCCAAGGCTAAGGACTGGATCGGCGGCCTTGATTTTGTCAGCCGCGAGGAGTTCGAAGCGGTTAAGGCAATGGCGGCAGCCGCGCGCGACGAGGTTGATGAATTGAAAGCGCGCCTCGATGCGATGGATGCCAAGCCGAAAGCCAAACCCAAGGCTTGAGTGCTTATCCACAGTTTTATAATACGCACTCTTGCAGTGCGCGACATCGCACGTCACGCATAGCGTTATGAGAGTGGTCCAGATCGACGACGACAGTGGCAGTGCCGCGCCTATCGACATGCTTGAAGCGTGGTTCGAAGCGCATGGCTGGTCGAATGAGCGCGTCGGGGACGAAGAAATTGTGGCTTCAACGCAAGGCGCATGGGGCAGTTACGAACTGCGCGGTGTCTGGCGTGATGACGACAATGTTCTGCAATTCCTCGGTTTTCCAGACATTACAGTTTCGGGGCACCAGACGGCGGCCGTTTATGAAACCATCGGCCTTGTGAATGAACAGCTCTGGCTTGGCCATTTCGAAATGTGGGCAACGCCGGGCACGGTGCTGTTCCGTCACGCCGTTTTGCTTGACGGTGACGAACCCGGCCTTTCACTCGACCAAGCCGAAACATTGATCGAAGCAGCGGTGGACGAGCTTGATCGCTTTTACCCCGTATTCCAGTTCGTCCTGTGGGGTGGCAAATCGCCCAAGGACGCCATTGCGGCGGCAATGGTCGAAACGCGCGGGGAAGCGTGAACACGCTCTGGCTCATTGGATGCGGCAATATGGCGGGTGCGATGCTCTCGCGCTGGCTTGAAGTGGGAATGGACCCGACGCGCGTTACGGTTATTGATCCGGCGGCGACGCGCGATGATGTTCGCGTGTTGAGCGCGGTCCCCGACGAAGCGCCGCCGACAATGATGATGCTGGGCGTGAAGCCCCAGATGCTTGGTGATATTGCACCCGAGCTGCAAGCGGCGACCAGCGGCGCCATGCTACTGTCGATCCTCGCGGGAACGACGACGGCGACGCTTCAACAGCTTTTCCCCGGCGCACGCGGTGTTGCGCGGATCATGCCCAATTTGCCCGTGGCGATTGGGAAGGGGGCGATTGCACTGCATGCCGTGGCGGCGGTTGAAGATCATAATGCGGTCACTGATTTGATGGCGCCGCTTGGCCTTGTTGAATGGATTGCCGATGAAGCGCATTTCGATACGGTTACGGCACTCAGCGGATCAGGACCGGCGTTCGTTTATCGGTTCATCGATGCGTTAGCACTGGGCGGTGCAGCGCTGGGGTTGCCAGCCGATCAGGCCGCGCGACTGGCGCTCGCCACGGTCGAAGGGGCTGCGCTTCTTGCCGCTGCCAGCGATGCACCGCCTGCTGACCTTGCAGAACGGGTGGCCAGCAAGGGCGGTTCGACGCGCAAGGGGCTTGATGTGATGGATACTGACGAGGCGCTGGTTCGGCTGGTTGCAGCGGCGCTACAGGCTGCCGTGCAGCGCAACCGCGAACTGGCGGCGCTTACGCGTTCCGGCTGAGGTCTATCGCAAGCGCGCGGTCTTCGGGCGGGATTAGCCCTTCGAGGACATGCCAGAACCCCGTCACCGACGCTTGCCCGGCATGGCTATACGCCGCGCCAAGCCGTTCGCGGAAGGCATCGAACAGTTCGGCCTCCAGTGTCGCACCTGCCCCTGTCAGGCGCAGCAATTTTTGTCGCCGGTCAAACGGTCCGGGGCGTGTCTCGACCAACCCGCGCGTCGTCAATTCGGTCAGCACACGGCCCAGTGATTGCTTGGTGATTGCCAGCAATCGCAAAAGCGCGCTTACAGTCAGACCGGGCTGGCGAGCGATGAAATAAAGTGCGCGATGATGGGCACGCCCCAGGCCGTGCGTGTCTAGAATGTCATCAACGCTGCGCGTGAGATGGCTATATCCAAAATAAAGCAGTTCGACCCCACGGCGAATTTCACCTTCGCGCAAAAAAAGCGGCGATGCGGCAGGAGTTTGGACAGCCATATTGACGTATTTTGCGACACTGCCTAACCAAAGGCAAGGCCCAAGGAGCCGCTCCGAGATGAATTTCACTTTCGACCCGAACCCTGCGCCCGTCGCCGTAAACGAGCGCACTGCATTGCTTGCTGATCCCGGTTTTGGCCGCGTGTTCACCGATCATATGGCGTTGATCCGTTACAATGAAACGCAAGGGTGGCATGATGCGCAGATCACAGCACGCAAGCCGCTCGTGCTCGATCCGGCCACAGCTGTTTTGCATTATGCGCAGGAAATTTTTGAAGGCATGAAAGCCTATAAGCTGGCCGATGGTGGCATGGCGCTGTTCCGGCCTGACGCGAATGCCGCGCGTTTCCGGGCGTCGGCGCAGCGGATGGCAATGGCTGAATTGCCCGAGGCCTTGTTCATTGAATCTGTAAAAGCGCTTGTTCGTGCAGACCGCGACTGGTTTCCCGATGTGCCCGGCGGATCAATCTACCTCCGACCCTTCATGATCGCGAGTGAAGTTTTTCTCGGCGTCAAACCGTCGGCGGAATATCTCTATCTCGTCATCGCATCCCCTGTTGGCGCTTATTTCAAAGGCGATACGCCCGCGATTTCACTGTGGGTGTCACAGGATTATACCCGTGCGGCACCCGGCGGCACGGGCGCAGCCAAATGCGGCGGCAATTATGCAACGAGCCTTGTGGCACAGGCGCAGGCGATCAAGATGGGCTATGATCAAGTTGTTTATCTCGACGCTGCGGAACTGCGCTGGGTCGAGGAATTGGGGGGCATGAACCTGTTTTTTGTATTCGAAGACGGATCGCTGCAAACGCCACCGCTCAGTGGCACGATTTTACCCGGTATAACGCGCGATGCGCTGCTGACGCTGGCACGTGACGAGGGGCTGACGGTGCGTGAAGCGCCCTATGCCATTGACCAGTGGCGCGCGGATGCTTTGTCGGGTCGTCTGACCGAGAGTTTTGCTTGCGGAACCGCTGCTGTCGTCACGCCGGTTGGCAACGTAACCACAAGCGAGGGCAAATTCACGATTGGCGCGGGCGGTCCGGGTCAGACGACTCAGCGCCTGCGCGACCGTCTGGTCAGCATCCAGCGTGGTGCGGCAATGGACCCTTATGGTTGGGTACAACGGATCGACTGATCTGTTTGCAAAGCGCAGGCGCTGGTATTAAGGCCGCGCTCTCACGCTCATGCTGGGGCGTCGCCAAGTGGTAAGGCAGCGGCTTTTGATGCCGCCATTCGTAGGTTCGAATCCTGCCGCCCCAGCCAGCGCAATCATGCATTATGGTTACTGCGCCTCGGCTGTCCCGAAATGCGACAGATTGATTTTGGAACACGCAAAATGCTTGTGACAATTCCTTAATATTGTCATAACTTTTTTGGTAATCTCCTGTTCATGTAAATCATCAGTTTCGATTTACGGACTGCAAGGGATCAAAAGTCGCAATATGACCAGATTTAAGTCTGGCATGCAAACGGGTCGAACGAACGAACTACCTGCACCTCAGGTTAGTCTAACACGGGGAATATCATGATTAAGAAATCAATTTTGGGACGCGTCATCCGTTCGGCTGTTGCAGCATCGGCCCTGATCGCAGCGGCAAGCCCGGCAAATGCCGCACTGACCATCAACCTGACGTTTATTGCGGGCACCAGCGTTCAGGCGCAGAACGCGTTTACGGCTGCTGCAGCGCGCTGGACAAATGCATTTACCGATACCGCTACGCTGGAATTGACTGTTGGTACGGGCACACTCGGCGCCGGCATTCTTGCACAGGCAGGTTCGGCACGTAGCAGCTTCAGCTATTCAGCATTCAAAACAGCGCTGACGGCGGATGCCACATCGGCAACAGATGCTACGGCTGTTTCGAATCTTGCAAGCGGCAGTTCGTTTGGTATGTTGCTTAACTACACAGCGGACAATCCCAATGGTGCGGGATCACCGACCGCATATCTCGACAACAACGGCAGCGCGAATAATTCGACGGTCCGGATCACGAATGCGAATGCCAAGGCGCTTGGGCTGGCCCCGACGCTAAGCACTGTTGGTGGTGCTTGTGCCGCCGCTTGCGATGCATTCATTCAGTTTAGCAATACGTTGCCGTTTGATTTTGATCCAACCAATGGCGTTAATTCTGGCGAATATGACTTTGAAGGCATTGCAACGCACGAAATCGGCCATGCGCTCGGTTTCATCAGCGGCGTTGACGTTCTTGACGGCAACAGCGGTGCAACTTTCTTCAATTCCGATCAGTTTACGTTTGTGAGTTCGCTCGACCTGTTCCGCTTCTCGACAGCGAGCGCCGCAACAGCGGGCGGTGTCATCGACTGGACGGCAAGCACCGGTGC
>JAYTWA010000230.1:0-1873 GCA_043743675.1 Sphingomonadales bacterium | reverse complement strand
CTGGTGGATATGCAGGGAAAGATGATCGATCAGGTACGCTACACAGTGCGGTGAACGCCAGCTGATTGACAACTTATGACAGTATGGCGGTGCGTGCAGTCTAGTGCGAACTGGTCTCTTTGAGGTTTTCCCTGTTTAACAGGGAAATATCAGGGAATAAACTATTTTTCTGGCTCCCAAGGCCATAATCCTCATCGGGCAATGGCGCAATTCCGTGATATTTTAATTATTTTCCCGAGCGGGCATAACAGGGAAACGAACTGTCCTTAACAGGGAAAACGACGACATTATCAGGTATAATCTGGCGGGTGAGGCCATCGCTCAGGAGCCTAAAATCCCGCGCGGTGTTTGACTCGCTGTCTGTTGAATGTTAATTCATAATCATTGTCACACGATGTTATCGTGCACTGACATTTGTTGGTCTAAGCAATAGCAAATAACCCCAACGCACCAAACCGACCCCACAAGGGTCTCATATTGGAGGCGTCGCTATGCTTGTTGTTAAAAAATTGTCCAACCACCCACACATTGAACTGATATCCCGCGCCGCGCTCGTGCCTAACGTGCGAAACCCCAGAAAACATGGCGACAAGCAATTGCGAAAAATTGCAGCCAGCATCGAGCGCTTCGGATTTTTGGTTCCGCTTATTGTCGATGATGTGAACACCATCGTCGCAGGGCATGCGCGCTGGCGTGCAGCGGGTTTGATCGGCATCGATGAAGTTCCGGTCATTCGTGTTAAGTTTATGAGCGATGCGGATAAACGTGCCTTTGCACTCGCTGAGAACCGGCTGCCCGAGTTGGCGGAATGGGATCAGGCATTATTGAACGCAGAACTCGAGGCGCTTTTCGCGATCGATTACGATTTGGACATCACGGGGTTCAGTCTCAGCGATATGGATTTCACGGTTACCGATGACAAACCGTCGACTGTCTCAGAACAGGTTGCGTTACCTGATCCGGATGCAAAGGCCGTATCGCGCTTGGGCGATCTCTGGCAGGTCGGTCTGGACTTGCTTCGTTAAAGTGGAGAGTTTTTCTAGAGACGAAAGGAAGACTCAATGAACCAGCACAGGAAGTTTACTAAGGAGTTTGCGGCGGAGGCTGTTGCCCTTTTGCACAGCAGTGGCCGCACACGACGTCAGGTTGCGAATGATTTAGGGATAGGGCTGTCAACGCTGGCGCGCTGGGCATGCGACAGCCGTGATCGCGAGGATGGTAAGCCCAGCGCGGATGGCAACGAAGATATTGTTGCTGAGCTGAAGCGCCTGCGCCGGGGGCATGGTGAGCACCGAAGGATGAGGTTTGCCTGCGCTTCTTGACGTGCCCCCAGCACGTCGCGATGCTCGGTATCGATCAGGCGAAAAACGAGTTCCCCATTCACCGTCTTTGTACCGTACTCGGCGTCAGCCAAAGTGGCTATTTTGCGTATCGTGGCCGCAGCGCCAGCACCCGGCAGCAGGATGACATGATCATGCTTGCGCATGTCCGCTCCGCTTTCTCGTTGTCGAATGGGACATATGGAAGCCCGCGCATGACGCGGGAATTACAAGATGATGGCTTCGCCATTGGTCGCCGGCGCACAGCGCGGCTGATGCGTGAGAATGGAATGCAGGCGCGATTAAAGCGACGGTTCAAGCGCACGACAAATAGTGATCATCATTGGCCGGTCGCGCGCAATATCATCGGTCAGGACTTTGCAGCCACCGGCCCGGACCAGAAGTGGGGCGTCGACATATCCTATATCTGGACACGCGAGGGCTGGCTATATCTCGCCGTCGTCATTGATCTGTTCGCAAGGCGTGTCGTTGGTTGGGCCACTGGTGACCGTTTGCACCGGGACTTGGCTCTGGCGGCGCTCCGCAAGGCGCTC
>JAYTWA010000229.1:0-8976 GCA_043743675.1 Sphingomonadales bacterium | reverse complement strand
ACTGTTCAAGCCGCAATTGAAGATGCCGCAAAAATAATTTTTCAGGAAGATGTTATCGTTCACGCCGCAGGGCGGACTGATGCAGGCGTCCACGGACTTGGCATGGTTGTGCATTTAGACGTTACTCGTGCAACAACATCATTTCGATTGATGGAAGGGCTGAACGCACGCCTCCGCCCTGCCCCGGTTGCGATTCTGTCGTGCGAACCCGTCCCCGATGATTTTCATGCGCGTTTTTCATGCATCGCGCGACATTATGAATATCGAATTGTCAATCGCCGCGCGCCATTGACACTTGATGCCGGAAAGGTTTGGCGGATTTCGGCAGCGTTGGACGCGCAAGCCATGCACGACGCTGCGCAAATTCTTGTTGGCCATCATGATTTTACGACCTTCCGTTCGGTTCATTGCCAATCGGCCAGCCCGATAAAATCGCTCGACCGACTGGACGTTCACCGCGATGGTGAGAACATCGTGGTCGCAACGAGTGCCCGATCGTTCCTGCATCATCAGGTGCGTTCAATGGTCGGATGTCTCGCATTGGTCGGAGAAGGAAAATGGTCGGCGGATGATCTTAAATCTGCGTTGGAGGCCCGTGATCGGAAAGCTCTGGGTTTCAATGCGCCGCCCGATGGCTTATTTTTTATGCGAGCTGATTACTGACCAAATAACCGTGTCATCGATTTTTCAAACATCACGAGCTGCCATAGCAATCGTCCATTGTCGCTTTTGCCCGATTGATGCGCACTGATGACGCGATCTAGAACGCCTTGCGCAAACCAGCCCGTTTCATTCAACCGCGCCACAACACGCTGCGCCTCAACAAGTAAGGGTCCGCGAAACCACGCGCCAATAGGACTGACAAACCCCATTTTCTTACGGTAGAGAATTTCGTCGGGCAAAGTCCCCCGCAGGGCTTTTTTCATCAGCCATTTGCCGGTACCGCTCCGCAGCCGCATCGATGCCGGTAAACGCGCGCCAAATTCGACCAAGCGATGATCCAGCAACGGCTCGCGTGCCTCTAAGCTGACGGCCATGCTCGTGCGGTCGACCTTGGTCAGTATGTCGCCGGGTAGCCATATCTTCAGATCTGCATATTGCGCGCGGTCGAGTGCATCATTCGCCGGGGCATATCGCATTGCTGCGATATAACGATCCTCTGCGCGATGGCCTTGCAACTCGCGTTTCAGCCCATCCGAAAATAATACTGCGCGCATCATCGGGCCCGTCACACCGACCGACAACGCATAAGCTTCATCCCCATCACGCGCCAATGCCTCGAACGTCGATTTTGCTCGAAACATTTGCGGTGCCCAGTCCGCCTTGGGATACCCATGCGCCAAAGCACCAAACACTGAACGACGCAGATTTTGCGGGAGCAAATTTCGAACACGCTCCTCGGCCACTTGAAACTTGTACCGACGATACCCAGCAAAAACCTCATCGGCACCATCGCCAGACAGGGCCACTGTGACCGTCTCCCTCGCGAGCTGGCATACACGCCACGTCGGTAAAGCGGATGCATCGGCAAACGGTTCATCAAAGGCAGCGACCAGCGTGTCGATGGCCGCGAAATCATCGGATGCCACCGTCCTTGTGCGGTGATCAGTCGCAAATTTTTCTGCAATCATTCCCGCATAATGCGTTTCGTCATGATCGGCGCGATCAAACCCGATCGAACAAGTCTGCACCGGATGCGTGCTTTCCCCTGCCATGAAAGCAACAACGGCGGACGAATCCACACCGCCCGACAAAAAAGCGCCGAGTGGCACATCAGCCACCATCCGTGATGTCACAGCGGCGCGCAGCCGATCCTGCATTTCCGCAACCAAAGTCATCCGCGAACCCGATGCCCGTTGCGAGAAATCAACATCCCACCACGCCACAGGCTTTGGCACTGTCGCGCCACGTTTCAGCAACAAGTAAGACCCGGCAGGCACCTTCTGGATTCCTGCAACTATGCACGTGTCGTCGGGCACATATCCAAAAGCGAAATAGTCCTCGATTGCCAGCGGATTGACTTCGCGCCGCACAACCGGGTTGGCAAGCAGCCCCTTTAATTCCGATGCAAAAGCAATGCCGCCATCGGTTAACCGCGTGTAATGCAGCGGCTTCACGCCCAGCCGGTCTCGTGCAAGCAAAAGCGATTTACTGCTATTATCATAAAGCGCGAAAGCGAACATGCCGTTGAGCCGTGTAAGCATATCCGGTCCCCAGGCACGCCAACCGTGGATTAAAACTTCGGTGTCGCTGTTGGTGACAAAATGTGCGCCCTTGCCCTCGAGTTCGCGCCGGACATCATAGAAGTTATAAATTTCGCCGTTGTACGTGACGACAATCTGACCATCAGCGCTCGCCATTGGCTGTGCGCCACCGCCAATATCTATGATCGACAGTCGCCGGTGCCCGAGGCCGATTCCTTGGGCAGTCCACACGCCAGACCCATCGGGGCCACGATGCGCCTGTGCATCGGTCATTGCCCTAATGCGCGCAGGATCGACTGGCTTTGCAGTCTCGATGTAAAAAAGGCCGGCAATCCCACACATATTTTACTGGCCCCGCGCGCTGGCAAGAAGGCGCTTTGCCTGCGCATCCACCGGACCGAATGCTGCGAGGAACGCATCGATGGCGGCGCGATTGGTCCCTTCGGATGATATAATCACCACTGCCGCAGCCTGATCACCGCCAAGCAATCGCTCGCGCAAAGTCCGTAACTTGACCGTCATGGCATCGCCCGTAGCGCCTTCACCAAGCACGTAAAAGGTCAGGGCGTCGCGCTCGATTTTGCCAGGCGCAAGCATACGCTGAGCCTTACCACCAGCTGGTGCGCGCACATTGGCGCTCCACGACCATTTGCTGTCAGGATCAATCGCCCCTTGGCCAAAGCCAACAATCTTACGCCCTTCTGCCTGCCAGCCATAAAGCGCGATTGCGATGTCCACTGATTTACCTGCAGCATTGCGGTAACGACCGATCAGCTTGTGATCTGCACCGTCAAAACGCGGCATCCACGGATAGCCTTCAACAAGTGATGTCCGTGTCCACCCCGCCACTTCGGGCAGTGTGACGGTGTGCGGCAGCGGCTGTCGTCCCGACGCAATGACGGTGCCGTTCCAAAGCAAAGGTAGCATAACGACGCCGATCGTGCTCGCCGCGACAGCATAGACAGGGCGCACCCGACCAACTGTAGTCGGGACGGTTGCCAACCATTTGTCCCCAATCCGCCGATCAAAAAACGGCCAGGCAAGCGCCATGACGACGACCATCACAAAGGCAAAAAAGAACCAGCCATAAACAATATGATCGAACCCCGTTGCAGCTTCAACCGACGTTAAATGTGCCGCATAGATTGTACCGAAGGCGCGAACGCCATTGGCAAGAATCGGCGCCACCACGCATAGGATTATAAACATCGAGCGACGTCGCCAGCTGCGAAAGCACACATTGGCGACAAGCGCACCATAGGCAATCATCGCAACAAGGAATTTCACCCCTGCACAGGCCTCCGCAACTTCGAACCAGCCCGATGGCGTCGTGATAAAAACGCCATCGATATGTGCCGGGAGATTTGCCAGATTGAGCAAAGCCATTGTCATCTTAGCCGTTAATGTCTGCATTGCTGGCACAATCTCATCGCCGACGGGGATCAGAAAAACGAGATAAAATACGGGAAAGAGCATTCCGCGTAACACAGCAGGGCCGAGAACCGTCAGAACCGCGGCCTGAATCATGCCAACCAGTGCCGCATGACGAATGACGGATACTCCGCCAGCCTCACCGATCAACCACCCAAACGCAGCCACACTGACGAACGCCAAGCCTGGCACCCAAGTACGGGGCTCGACCAATGCCAACTCATGACTACGTTGCCAGATAAGCCATGCGACCAGCGGCAGAATGAACAAGCAGTGGCCATAGGTCGACGCGTTCCACCATTGCGATGCCATGGCACCGGCATCTCGGAAAAACAGGATTAGGATCGCAAACATTGTTACCAAAAGAGCAAAAAGATGACGTTTCCAAAGTTCAGTTGCAGTTGTCATGACCGCCCGACGAACCCGGCTAAAGGCGCTAGCTGCGCGCCCCAGCTAAAGGATGCTTCCATGCGTTTGCGCGCTGAAGTACCAATCTCTGCCGCACCCGCCGGATCACAAAGCAAATCGATAATGGCACCCGCTGGTTCATTTGCCACCAGCAGATCACGACCGGCAACGGCATCAATGCCCTGTGCTGCATCGCGCGACACCACGCAGGGCTTACCCATTGCCATGGCTTCGAGAACCTTGTTCTGCACGCCACGCGCAATCCGCAAAGGGGCGACAACAACATCTGCCGCCGCAAGCCAAGGTCGAGTATCAGGCACTTCGCCGGTTACGATCACAGATGGCCGCGCGAGAGCTCGCACCGCTGAGGTAGGCGCACGCCCGACGATCGCGAATGTTGCGTCTGGAATTGCGCTTTGGATCTTCAATAGAGTGTCTTGTGCAAACCCGACGACTGCCTCGATATTGGGCGCATAATCCATTTGGCCAGTGAAGACGATCAAAGGTTTTTGTGTGTCAAGCACTGGCACTACATCCGGCGCAAAATGTGCCAGATCAATGCCATTGCCCATCACACGGACCGGCAATCCCGTCTTACATGTAAAAAGGGCCGCCTCTGCATCGCTTACAAATAGTGAAACGTCGGCACGTTTCGCAGTCGCCATTTCCCATGCCAGCAGCCGTTTGGCTTCCTGTCGTCCAGCAAAACCCATAGCCGCGAATTTTGCAGAATCCATGTCGACGAAATCCATGACAAAACGCCCCGTGAAACCATCAGGCACATAAGCTGCCATCTGGCTCGAAAAAGCATAAACCGTGTCAATCGAGGGCAATCGCTTTGAAACAGCTGTCTTGAGATCGGTATTAACGAAAGCAGCAACCGACGCCGAAGTGCCCGTTGCCAATGCATCGGCGACTGCCATTATCTTAGACTTTCGACGGAGAACCGCTGTCACACTCGCAGCAATACTTTCAACCATCGGCAAATGCTGACGATCCGCGTCATCATCGATCAACGTACAGACGTGTACGGGCGCCAGTTTCGTCAGAGCCTTCAGAACATGCCATGACCGGATACGATCCCCGCGATCCGGCGGGTAAGGCAGCCGGTGCGCAAGAAATAGAATATCGCCCATCAACCGAGACCGCGCGCGATCATTGGCCCCAATCGGTTGGCGATAGAAAGTGGCAGCTTTTGCCAGAGTTGAACTTTGCGGCTGTATTGCGGATCAAGCGGGTTTATTTCGCGCGGCTTGCCCATGGATCGTTTGGCGTAAGCCAGTGGCGCTCCTTCAAACCCCCAATTGTGCTTGAATGCCGCGGCACCTGTTCCAACTTTTGACCGACCAAAGTCAAACCGCGTGCAACCGCGTTCACGGGCATGACGCATCAACGCGAAATACATCATGTCGTTGGCGCGCGCCGGGCGCGCTCCTGCTGTGCCGCCGCCCCAATAGGGCATCACAACACCACGATGATACAAGCTGAGCACGCTTGCCAGTGGCACGCCATCCTTGCGGACGGTTAGCACGTCTGCATCCTCGCCGAACGCATCAAGGACTGCATCAAACAAGCTGCGTGGGAATACCGGCGTCCCCAGATTGCGAACACTTTCTGCGTAGACGGCGTAATGCGCTGTGCGGTCTCCAAAATCGACTGTCAGGTTGTTGGCTAGCGCTTTGCGCACTTCGGCGCGCTGTTTGCGCGGAATGGCGAGCAGTTCGGCTTCATCATCCGTCGCCAGATCACGGACAAAGCCAAGATAAGTGGTCGTGTCATGCGCCGTGTCCGCTGGCAACGCACCCCCGCGCAGTTCAAGGGTAGGGCATGACGTTGCGAGCGCCAGTTTCCATGCCGCATCCGATAAAGCGACCGCAGCCTCGATATTTGCCGCGAGGATGCCACCACCAACTGCAAAGCCACTCGATACGAGTGCTCGCCCGAAGAGTGGTGAATGAATTTCGTGCAGTGGCAAGACACCTGTTAAGGCATTGGCACCTACAACAAGATAATGCGCCTTATGACCACAACCTTTGGTGACCGCCTCAATCCACGCCCGTCGGTGAAATGGCGTTGCCCCCGGATGCTCGAGCAAAAATGCGTCAATCGCTGCACAATCCACGGGTGACGACAGGTCGGCGTGACGTATCATTGCATTAGGGTCGCAGCCCGCGCCGCAACCATATCCACTCGTCCCCATTCGAATGCCGCCATCATCCGATTAAGTTTCGCCCCCATCACATCAAGATTGGTGTAATGACGGATTTTTGATCGTATTGGTGCGTTGGACACACGAGGCTGATCCGGATCGATTTCCCATGGATGGAAGTAGAATATGCCAGGTTGGCCAGCAACGTTGACCTGTTTGAAGGCCCATTTTGAAAAGCCATAGGGCAAAAGCCTAAAAAAGCCGCCGCCGCCTGCTGCCAATGTCCGTCCCGCAAATTTGGCTGTTGTTACGGGTAGTTCAATCAAACTCGAGCCAGCGACAGGTCGGAATGCAAATCTCGGCGCTTCGGGCCAGCCGTAATGATCATGAACCACTGGCGCGACACTTGAGGAGTAAGTGTAACCCGCATCAGCAAGCACCCGATGGGCCCACGGGGTGCGCTTGTCGATCGAAAAGCTCGGCGCGCGATAACCCGTCACGGCAGCCCCACTGGTATCTTCAAGCGTCTTGTGTGTCCGCGCCAGGTCGTCGGCAAACTGCTCGGGAGTCATTGTAAAGACACGGACGTGGTCCCAGCCATGACTGGCCACTTCATGTCCGGCACCAATGATACGGCGCATCAAAGCGGGATAGCGCGACGCAACCCAGCCAAGTGTAAAGAATGTCGCCTTGACGTTTGCTGCCGCAAAGAGATCAAGCACCGCATCAGTATTCGCCTCGACGCGACATTGCAGGCCATCCCAGTCCTCGCGTCGGATCGTCTTTTCAAACGCGCCGACATGGAACCAGTCCTCAATATCGACTGACAGCGCGTTCAACATCGCACATCCCTAACCATTCTCCTGATACTTGTCGAAGGATCAGGCCGCTGACGCACGCGCTGGCGTTTCGTCGCGTTCAACCCAATCGACGAGCAAGGTCAATACGCGGCGTAGCGCGGCTTCCTGTTCCTGAATCTGTGCCTCAAGCATTGCGATACGCGCTTCATGATCGAGCAAGCGGCTGTCATCGATGACAGGCATTGATGCTTTGTCCGGAGTTGTATCTGACGCCTTTGACGCCTTTTCAACGTAGGCCGCAGCTTTCGCCGGTGTCTCGTTACCGAGGTCTTTCAAGACGCGCGCGACCAAGTCTGGATCGATAATCTCTGTGCTTTCGACCGCGCCCATCAGCAATGTTCGCGTTGCCAAAGTATTGAGCTTACGCGGAACGCCGCCACTTGCCGTGTGGAGTGCACCCGCCGCTTCGGTCGTAAATTTTGGATTGCCCAACCATCCTGCAAGCTTCAGGCGATGCTCGAGATAAGGCAAGGTTTCATCAGGCATCATCGGATCGAGATGGTGTGTTGCAATGACGCGCTGTCGCATTTGTTCGAGCGATGGCGATGCATTTAACCGATCGCGAAATTCGGGCTGACCGAGCAGAAATATCTGCAACAGCGCCTGTCCATCAGTCTGGAAATTCGACAGCATCCGCAATTCTTCGAGGCTTTCGACGGGCAAATTCTGTGCTTCGTCAACGATCAGCAATGTCCGCCGCCCACCACGCCCGGTATCGATTAAATAGCGCTCTATACGTCCGAGCAATTGGGCTTTTTCAACACCTTCAGTCGGCAGGTCGAATGCCTGTGCCGCGAGGCGAAGCATGTCGTCACCGGACACTTGGGTAGAAACAATCTTGAACGCCTGCAAACGCGCCGGATCAATGGACGCCATCAGATGCCCGACAAGCGTTGTTTTGCCTGCGCCGATGTCACCGGTGACGACAATGAAGCCTTCGTTCTGCGCAAGGCCATAACCAAGATAGGCCATCGCCTTCTTGTGTGTCCCACTTTCAAACCAGAAACGCGGGTCGGGCGTCAGCTGGAATGGTGCGGCAGTCAGGCCATAATGGTCGGTATACATGCGTTTGCCCCTAGAACTCGTATTTTGCACCCAACAGAGCGGACCCTGTCAAACTTGATGCGACATCTTCGACCCGCGATGAATATAAACCAAGGGCAGCGCTACCGGTAAAACGGCTACCAAAGCGGCGATAATAAGCCGCAGTTGCGCCAGTCCCGATAACGTTTGGCGAACCTAATATGCCGCTGTCGAACAAATTGGCGTAGACACTGGCATCGACGCTCGACGCCTCGTCAAGCTGACGCGCAACGAAGGCCTGGAGATAATAGCTTTCGTCCTTCACGCCATTAGTTGAGAAGAACGCACCTGTCGGAGCAAAGAATTTACGCTGTGCATAACCGCCACCGAGTCCGGCACGCATTGGCCCGCGCTGGTAACTGACCACAGCATTCAGCCCGCGCGACCGATACGTACCAGTCGCGACTGATTGCAGTGCTGAATCGAGGCAACCACCGCCATTCGTCTGCGAATAAACGCAACCGCCGACCTGATTGCCGAATGGATTGCGCGCGACTGTGAATTGCGTTGGCAATGCGGCAAGGCTCTGGTTCAACTGGCGTCCGAATGTCTGGATACCATCATAAAGCCCGACCTGAAATGCCAGTGACTCGCTCATCTGATACGAAACATTGCCGGTATAGGTCATGCTGCCATAGCGACGGCCAACACGGAATTCGGCCGATGTTCGACGGCTGGGCCGCCAGACGACGCCAGTATCCCAGATGAGCCCACTCGAATCGAACGCGAGCAGGCGTGGCGATGCGGGATCGGTCTGGAACCGGCCATTAGCATTAAGCACAGGGTCGCCGTTGACGTCGCGCAACGCATCGCGCTGGCTAGATTTAATAGCTTCGTAGCC
>JAYTWA010000228.1:0-12005 GCA_043743675.1 Sphingomonadales bacterium | reverse complement strand
TCCCCGAAAAACAACTGGTCGATGGCCTGTCTGTGGTCGACAGCGAACTCACCCGCATGAGCGAACAACTCGCGCGCGGCGATCTTGAAAAGCTGGCGACACAGGGCAAATATCTCGAACTAAAATATCAGGGCGATCCGCTAAGCTGAGCAGGTCTTAATTGCCCCCGGCTCGGGTCTCGCACCCACTGGCTCAAACGCCGCAATGTAACCGCCCGCTGCGGGCATATCCTGAAAATCAACCATCCGATAACCAACCGCTGCAAATTCACATTTCAGCAATTTGGGCGGCGTGCCATGCTGATTTGTCGGGCGGTTGGCATCAACGACGATAACCCGACCGCCAGCTTTTGTCGCAGTACGCAAGTTCCAGAGGAACGCATAAGGCGAGGCAATCTCGTGATACATATGCACGAGGAAAACGCGGTCAAAACTGTTCGCGGGCAGGCCCGGATCATCAGGCGTGCCCAGTTTGACCGTTACGGTTTCGAGTTTTTCGCGCTCAACCCGTTCCGCCAGTTTGTCGCGCACTTCAGGAATAATATCCTGCGCCAGCACGCGCCCTTTTGCGCCAACCCGTGCGGCGAGACGGATGGTATAATAACCTTCACCCGCGCCAATATCCGCCACTGTCATGCCAAGCGTCACGCCCGCGCGATCCATGACCTCGGTTGATTCCCCAGCCTTGTCGCGGCTGTCCTCATCCGACCAGCGCGCGGATACAATCGACGCCACGGGCCGAGCCGCAGCGGGGAATACCGATGGCGCAGGTTCGCGGGCAGCGGTGCCGCTATTGCAGGCCGTAAGCAACAAAACCGAAGCCAGAGCGAGCCTCAATCAACATCCTCCACAACGACCTTCTCGCCCGTCACGCGCTGGCTCAACGCCGCTGCCATAAACCGGTCGAGATCGCCATCAAGCACATCACCTGGTGAGCTCGAAACCACGCCCGTGCGCAAATCCTTCACCATCTGATACGGCTGCATCACATAAGACCGGATCTGGTGCCCCCAGCCAATATCAGTCTTTGACGCTGCATTGGCATCTGCTTCGGCCTCACGCTTTTGCAGCTCATTTTCATAAAGCCGCGCGCGAAGCTGGTTCATCGCTTCGGCTTTGTTTTTATGTTGCGAACGCTGGTTCTGGCACTGAACGACAATATTCGTAGGCAAATGCGTGATCCGCACCGCGCTGTCGGTCGTGTTGATGTGCTGCCCACCCGCGCCCGACGCACGGAACGTATCAATGCGCAGGTCGCTTTCGACAATCTCAATGTCGATATTTTCGTCGACCACAGGGTAGACCCAGACGCTGGCAAAGCTCGTCTGGCGTTTGTCGCCGCTGCCGAACGGGCTGATCCGCACCAGCCGATGGACCCCGCTTTCGGTTTTCGCATAGCCGTAAGCATTCTCGCCCTTGATCAGGTAGGTCACTGACTTGATACCAGCCTGGTCGCCAGCATGATAATCGATCGTCTCGACTTTCATCTTCCGCCGTTCGGCCCACCGCATATACATGCGGCCAAGCATTTCGGCCCAGTCATTGCTTTCCGTGCCGCCCGCGCCGGCATTAACTTCGATATAAGTGTCATTGGCGTCGGCTTCACCCGCGAGCAACGCCGCTACCTTCTCGCGCTCGGCCTTCTCGGCCATCGCAGCAAGCTGCGCGACGCCTTCATCAACCATGCCTTCGTCGCCTTCGGCTTCGGCCATTTCCATCAGTTCGACGGTGTCATCAAGCTCGGACTGGGTTGCGCGTGTCGCGCCAATTGCCTGCTCCAGCCGCCGCCGTTCGCGCATCACGACTTGCGCGGCTTTCGGATCATTCCACAGGGTTGGATCCTCGACCATCGCATTCAATTCTTCGAGGCGTGCGAGCGCACGATCCCAATCGATGAACCGTCGGAGCAGCGCGAGCGCGGCATTGATCTGATTGATATGAGCTTGCGCTTCAGCGCGCATTGTTCGTTCCTAAAACTGTTCGATGGAGGCGTTAGTAAATTCCGCCCTGCTTCTCAAGGAAGTCGCTTTCAGGGCGGCTTTGCGGTGTGGCTTTGGGAGCCGCAGCCTTGGCTTTGCCAACCGGTGCAGCAACGTCTTTGCCGATGGAACGACGCGGTTCGCTCTCGGGCTTGAAGGCTTCCCAGATAACGGCGGACAACGGATCGCTTTCGCTTGGGAATGCGCCATACACCCGCTTGCCAGACCGACGATCAATGCGGACCATGCGGACACCAGCGGTTGCACGGAACGGCTTGACTGGCATCCCTTCCATAGCGGGTTTGGCAAATGCCTTGAAAATCGGTGCTGCGATAACGCCACCTTGTGCACCGCCGCCCATGGAACGCGGCTGGTCATAACCAAGGTATACGCCCGCGACGAGGTCCGCCGATCCGCCGACAAACCAGACGTTGGTTGGCCCTGTTGTTGTGCCGGTCTTGCCAAATATCGGTCGGTTGAGATCGCGCAGAACTGTCGCTGTGCCGCGCTGGATAACCCCTTCGGTAATATGGACGATCTGATAAGCGGTCATGGGGTCCATGACTTGTTTGGTCCGCTGTGGCGGACGCGGCATTGCCTTGCCGTCCCATTCGGCCATGTTGCACTTGTCGCAAGGACGCGTGTCAGCACGAAAGATAACCTTGCCGCGGCGATCCTGCACCAGATCAACCAGTGACGGCGTTAACGCGCGGCCATTGTTCGCCATGATCGAATAGGCATTGACCATGCGCTGAACCGTGGTGTCACCAGCCCCCAGAGCAATGGCAAGAACCGCCGAATAAGGCTTGCCAGGCTCGCTAACACCCAGGTCTGCGGCGAGCTTGACAATATTCTTCATGCCCGTCTGGCTGGCGGCGCGCACTGTCATCAGGTTGCGCGATTGTTCGATGCCCCAGCGCAGCGTCTGCGGACCAGCGCCGCTCGCGCCCCCGAAATTGCGAAAACATTTCTGGCCGTAACGCGCGCCCTGATACACACAGAACGGCCCATCGACGATAATCGACGCGGGCGTCATCCCGTGGTCAAGCGCTGAGGCGTAGGCAATCGGTTTGAACGTCGAACCCGGCTGTCGCAGCGCCTGAGTCGCGCGGTTGAAGCTCTGGATGCGCGCGTCAAAGCCGCCCTGCATCGCCAGCACTTGTCCGGTATGGGGGTTCTGCGCGACCATCCCGCCCGAAATCTCGGGAACGCTGCGCAAACTCCAGTTGCTGCCACCATCGGGCGCGACCGCAATCACATCGCCGGCGTTCAGCGTCGCAAACGCAATGCCGCCGCCGCGCTTGGGCGTTTGCGCGGCATAGGACGGTAGGGTACCCGTCGTCCCATCGATAAAACCAATCTGTGCAGCGCCATCGCTTTTCTGGATGACGACGGCCGCTTTCCAATCCTTATACCCAACACCGATATTGGCGGCGGAGAATGCCTGCTGCCAATTATCGGTTATGTTGACTTTGCCAACCGGCCCGCTCCACCCGCGTCCGCGCTCGAACCGCAACAGCCCCTCGCGCAATGCATCCTGCATATATCCCTGCAAACGCGGATCAAGCGAGGTGCGCACCCACAGACCGCCCGAATAAACCGAATAAGGCCCAGCTTTGTCCGTCTCGCCGAATTTGCCAATCAGCTGGCGGCGGACTTCTTCCATGAAATAATCGCCGGCACTATCATCCTTCGCCTGTGCGCGGGCAACCGTTATAAATGGCGTTGCGACGGCGGCATCATGCTGCGTTTTGGAAATATAACCATTGCTCAGCATTTGGCCGATGACCCAATTACGCCGCTCAACCGCGCGGCCCGCAAATTTTGCACGGCCATAAGTCTCGGGTGCTTTGGGGAGGATCGCGAGAAACGCCATTTCGGCCAGATTAAGTTCGCCGACGTCCTTGTCAAAATAAGCACGCGACGCCGCTTGAACGCCAAATGAATTCCGCCCCAACGCAATCTGGTTGAGATAAAGTTCGATAATCTGCTCTTTAGTCAGGACCGCTTCGATGCGGTACGCGAGAATCGCTTCCTTGACCTTACGCGAATAGCTCGCCTCATTCCCGATTAGCAGGTTTTTGGCGACTTGCTGCGTGATTGTCGACGCACCGACTTTCCGCCCTGAACTGGTCAGATTGGTGAACATCGCGCGGGCAATCCCGGGATAATCGACACCACCATGTTCGAAAAAAGTCTTGTCCTCAGCCGCGCGGTAGGCATCGATCAGCTGCTTGGGAAATTCATTGAAAGCCAGTTCCACACGCCGTTCGCGGGCATAGCTTTGCACGGGTGTCCCGTCATAGCCGCGTACATTAGTGGGCAACGGCGGTTCGTACGCCAGCAACTGCCGCGCATCGGGTAGGTTGCGCGCAAAGAAAAACCAGATGATCAGCCACCCGAGCAGGAATAGGCCGAGAAGTATTGCGGCAAATTTGGTCCAACGGCTCGCCCACAACCGCGCGATCCAGCTCAGATCACGCTTTAGGCTCAGTTTCAGATTTTCGGCTTCGGGCGCGACCATGACCGCTGCCCTAGCAATCTGTTAGCGCGATGCAAAGCGCCGCGCGAAATGGACATCAACCGCACGACGGATACCAGTGGCAATCGCGGCCTGACCTGATGCCGACGTAATCCGCTCGACATCTGTTGGGTTTGTCAAATAGCCAACTTCGAGCAAGATCGCCGGGGTATCGGGTGCCTTCAAAACCGCGAACCCTGCCATCCTGTGATAGTCACCGCGAAATAGCATGGATTGCGCTTCACGCTTCAGCAAATCAGCAAAGCGCGCCGACGCATTCATCGTTTCGCGCTGCGCAAGATCGATCAGGATTGACGAAACGTCCGCGCCTTCGCCACGCAGGTTTACACCATTGATAATGTCCGACTTGTTCTCGCGTGCAGCCAGTTGCGCGGCTTTCTGGTCCGACGCCACTTCGGACAATGTGTAAATCGTTGCCCCGCTTGCATCAGTTGCCGCCGCCGTGTCAGCATGAACCGAGATAAACAAGTCCGCTTTTAGCCCGCGCGCGATTTCGGCACGTTCCTGAAGGATCAGAAACCGGTCGTTATCACGGGTCAGGGCCACGCGCACACGACCGCCTTTCAACAATTCATCGCGGATGGCGCGCGCGACGGACAGCGTTACATCTTTTTCACGGACCCCGCCCGTTGGGGCCAACGCACCCGGATCGTGCCCGCCATGCCCGGCATCAATCACGACCAGCGGGCGGTCGGCCCGTCCAAAAACGCGCGGGCGCGGCGGCCCGGCCTGCGGCGGATCAAGCGGTATCGTGATGCTGTATCGGCTACGCGGCGGCTTGGCCGAATGCGTTACGGGAACACGGTAGGTCGGTTCACTGGTCGGCACGTCCTCGCGCGAAATACTTTGCACGCCCGCCACGCCAAGCGTCGCCATATCAAGGACGAGCCTTGATTGACGCGGACCATCGGCAAGCGCCGGTGACGCAGTTGCGACAATCGCAGCAAGGGTCAGCGCCACAGGCATGACTGCTCCTTGCCGTCCCCGGGGCCTCCGGGTCCAGTGGTTAAACATGATGAACGGTTTTCCGGCTTATTTACCTAGTCTCATCAGCGGTATGCAGGGTTAACTGTTGTTTCATGATGTAAAGTGAAGGTTAATATCGCTTTAGGGATAATTTCTTCACATGTGGCGGGATACAGTTGCGTGTTGCCGCATCGTGACACCGGTGCTAGCAATGCACTTCATCGTCGGAGGGAACCCGTCCGGCTGATGCATTTCCGGCTGCGCACCTTTGCTGCAGTCGATCAGGTTGACGCTCGCATGATCCATGGTTTCCCGATTTCCGCTTTTCAGCCCCAGCTTGGGGCCGGAGTGTTTTGCAGGATTATTTTTCCGGCACCATTGCCCGGACATGACCGTCGAGCAGACACGAATCCACCATCAACCCGGACGAAACAGGCGCGCGGGTTCGCAGCCATATTCTCGTCCCCACCAGCGGCGCCGCGCCCGATAAAGCGACGCGCCCGGAGAAAATTACATGACAATGCGTATGCTCATCGATGCGCGCCACCGGGAAGAAACCCGTGTTGCGGTCGTCAAAGGTAACCGGATCGAAGAATTCGATTTCGAATCTGCTGAACATCTACAGCTCAAGGGCAACATCTATCTTGCCAAGGTAACACGGGTCGAACCGTCGTTGCAGGCAGCGTTCATCGATTATGGCGGTGGTCGCCACGGGTTCCTCGCGTTCAGCGAAATCCACCCGGACTATTACCAGATTCCCAAGGAAGACCGCGAAGCCTTGCTGCGTGAAGAAGCCGAACATGCCGCCGAAGAAGAGCGCTTGCGCGCCGCCGAAGATCATTATGATGACGACGATCATGGCGACGATCATCATGATGATGACGACCACGCGGAACGCGCGGATGATGGTGAACATGAAGACGGCGAAGAAACCCCGCCGCCTGCACCCGCCATCGCATCCGGCAACGGCATCGACGAAGGTGCGGCTGAAAACCTGCGCGAAAAGCGGATGAACCTGCGTCGCCGCTACAAGATTCAGGACGTCATCCGCCGTCGTCAGGTCCTGCTCGTCCAGGTCGTCAAGGAAGAACGCGGCAACAAGGGCGCGGCGATGACAACCTATCTGTCACTTGCCGGCCGCTACTGCGTGCTCATGCCCAACACGTCGCACGGCGGCGGGATCAGCCGCAAGATTTCAAACGGCGCGGATCGCAAGCGGTTGAAGGTCATCATGGCCGAGTTGAACCTGCCCAAAACAATGGGCTGCATCGTCCGCACTGCTGGGCTCCAGCGCACCAAAGTCGAAATCCGCCGTGATTTCGATTATCTCGCGCGCTTGTGGGATGAAATCCGCGAGAAAACCCTGTCGTCCGCTGCGCCCGCGCTGGTTTATCAGGACAGTGACCTGATCAAGCGCGCAATCCGCGACTTGTATAACAAGGAAATCGACGAAGTCATCGTCGAAGGCGCGGAAGGTTATGCCCACGCCAAACAGTTCATGAAGCTGCTGATGCCGAGCCATGCTCGCCGCGTGCAGCCCTATGCCGACGCTGTGCCGCTGTTCCAGCGCAATCACGTCGAAGAACAATTACAGGCGATGTATCAGCCGGTCGTTCAGCTGAAATCGGGCGGTTATCTGGTCATCAATCCGACCGAAGCACTGGTGTCGATCGACATTAACTCGGGCCGCTCGACCCGCGAACATGGCATTGAAGCGACGGCGGTTGGCACCAATCTCGAAGCCGCCCACGAAATCGCACGCCAGTTGCGCCTGCGTGATATGGCGGGCCTTGTCGTCATCGACTTCATCGACATGGAGAATAACGGCAATATCCGCAAAGTCGAAAAGGCGATGAAGGCCGCGCTTGCCGATGATCGCGCGCGCATTCAGGTCGGTCGCATCTCGTCCTTCGGCCTGATGGAAATGAGTCGTCAGCGCCTGCGCACCGGCGTTCTCGAAGCCTCGACCAGAGTTTGTCCGCATTGCGAAGGTACTGGCTTGGTCCGCACCGCATCGTCAGCGGGCTTGTCGGCTCTGCGCATGCTCGAAGACGAAGCCGGACAGGGGCGCGGTTCGTTGCTGACACTGCGCGCGAGTTCGGAAGCTGCGTTTTATGTCCTCAATCGCAAACGTCACGAGCTTGGTGAAATTGAAACGCGCTTTGGTGTTCGTATCGAAATCGCCAGCGACGGTGAAGTCGAAGGCGCCCGGATGACAGTGGAAGCGAGCGGTCCGCCGCCTGCTTTCACGCCGAAGTTCGAAGCGCTGCCGATCTATGAAGACGATGATGATGACATCATCGAGGACGAGGTCGATGAGGAAGAAGAAGTCCGTGAAACCCGCGCCGAGCGGCCTCGCGAGAATCAAGCGCGTGAAGATGGTGATGGCGAACCCCGCCGCCGCCGTCGTCGCGGCCGTCGCGGTCGTCGTGAAGAAGGCGAAAGCGTAGAAGGCGAAGCACCTGCTGAGGGAAGCGATACCGAAACCGAACCGCGCGAACCCAGAGAACCACGCGAACCCCGCGAACCTAGAGAACCACGCACCGAATCCGCCGAAGACGGTGAAGCACGACGCAGCCGTCGTGGCCGTCGCGGTGGTCGTCGTCGGCGCGGTCGTGATGGTGCTGTTGAGGGTGCAGAAGGTGCAGAAGCAACCGAAGCCGTTGCGGTCGAGGACGCACCAGTGCCTGAACCCGTGGCAGAGGAAAAGCCAAAGCGCACACGCAAACGCCCGGCGGCACGCGATGCCGTTGCAGCGGCACCCGAGCCGGTCATTGAACCTGCCGCTGAAACCGCTGTCGCAGAAAAGCCAAAACGCGCCAGCCGCGCCAAAGCCAAACCAGCAGCTAAAACGCTGCCTGATGTTGCGGTCGCTGCTGAAGAACCAGCGGCCAAGCCCAAACGCGCCAGCCGTGCCAAGGCAAAAGTCGCAACTGAAGACGCGCCTGCCCCTCCACCGGAGTCAGAAACATCGGTGGCGTCTGATGAGCCGCGCCGTGGCGGCTGGTGGCAGCGCACCTTCGGCGCGACGGAGTAGAAGAACCACCCCCAACCCCTCCAGCCATGCTGGAAGGGTTGGGGGGTAGCCCCTTTCGCGGATCAGCGTTAATATGGCTTTATGCCCGCTTCACCCGCCGTTCAGCCCCCACAGGCAACAGCTTCGCGCATGAAGCATATTCTTCAAACCGCGATCACTGCACTTTTGGCGATAGCGCTCACGGTTCAACCCACTGCTGCACAATCGATTCTGCGTGATGCCGAGACCGAAGCCTTGTTTAACGATATGTCCGCACCGCTCATCCGTGCTGCGGGACTTGATCCAAAGAATGTCGACATCGTTTTAATCGGCGATCCTGAAATCAATGCTTTTGTCGCTGGCGGGCAAGTCGTCTACATCCATTCCGGCCTGATCCAAGCCGCTGACAACGCGAATGAAGTCCAAGGTGTGATTGCCCATGAACTCGGCCATGTCGCGGCCGGGGATGTGCTGCGCGGGTCCGAAGGCGTGAAAGCCGCGACAGGCATCACAATCCTTTCGCTCATCCTTGGTGCGGCGGCGATTGCGGCGGGCGCAGGCGAAGCGGGTGCAGGCATCCTGGCCGCCGGGCAGCAAGCGGCACTCGGCAAATATCTCGCGTTTAGCCGCACGCAGGAATCAGGCGCGGACCAATCGGGCCGCCGCTTCCTTGAGACTGCCGGGATCAGCGGCAAAGGCATGGTTGCGTTTTTCCAAAAACTGCGTGGTCAGGAGTTCCGCCTCGCGATTTCGCAGGACAATGGCTATGATCGTACGCACCCACTAACCGGCGACCGTATTCAGGTGTTGCGGGACAGCATGTCGCAACATCCCGCGTGGAACAAAGCAACGGACCCCGCACTCGAAGCGCGTTTCCAGCGTGTTAAAGCCAAACTCTTTGGCTTCATCAATGACCCAAAGGATACACTTGTCCGCTATCCCGTGACCGACAATTCAGCGCCCGCACGCTACGCCCGTGCTTATGCTTGGCACAAATCTGCCTATCCTGACAAAGCGGTTGCAGAAGCCGACGCTCTTTTGAAAACGGCACCGAATGACCCGTATCTTGAGGAATTAAAAGGGCAGATACTCCTTGAATCAGGCAAGCCAAAAGAAGCGCTGCCTGTTCTCCGCCAAGCAGTTCAGGGGACACGTTATAACCCGTTGATCGCCGCACTTTTCGGCCATGCGCTAATCGCGACCGAAGACCCGGGAAATTATGCCGAAGCCAAAACCGTCCTGCGCACGGCGATCCAGCGTGACAATCAAAACCCCTTTGCCTGGTATCAGCTCGGCACCATTTATGCGCATGAAGGGGATCAGCCACGCGCAGCGCTGGCCACCGCCGAACGCTTCAATCTTGAAGGCGCCGCCATGCCAGCCTTTACGAATGCGCAAATGGCCATGCGTGGTTTGCCAAAGGGCAGCAATGACTGGGTGCGCGCACAGGATATTGTGATGGTTTCCCGCACTGCAATCGAAGATGATCCGCGCATGCGCCGACAAGCAAAACGCTTGCCGCCGACCGACCAATAATGAACCAAGGGGCCACACGCATCATGATTGGACTTTTTGCTGCCGCTGCGGGCGCAGCTGCGACTGTGGCCGTGCTCGGCGCTGGCACAACCGCACCCGTTGGGACCAGTGATCGTGCGGCCATCGAAAAGATCGTTCGCGACTATATTCTTGCACACCCCGAAATCCTGCCCGAAGCCATGGACAATTTGCGCGCCCGCGAAATCGCAAAAGTCGTCGACGCCAATCGCAAAGCCATTGAGACACCGTTCGCTGGCGCATGGGAAGGCGCGGCCGATGCCGATGTCACGATTGTCCAGTTTTTCGATTATAATTGCGGATATTGCCGCAAGTCATTGCCCGACATTGAACGCTTGCTGGCCGGCGACCGGAAATTGCGCGTCGTCTATCGCGAGCTTCCGGTGCTTGGCCCTGACAGCGAGAATGCCGCGCGCATTAGCTTGGCCGCAGCAAAAGCGGGCAAATATGCCGCGTTTCACCGCGCCGTTTATGCGGCTGGTCAGCCCGAACCGCGCAATGTTGCTCGTATTGCAAAGGAACTGGGGTTCGATCTTGCTTTCGCATCCGATCCCGCCGCAACCGCAGAAATCGACGCCAATCTTGGCCTCGCGCGCCCGCTCCAGATTACCGGCACACCGGCATGGGTGATCGGGGACAGAACATTGTCGGGTGCAGTGGGTTATGACGCCCTCAAGGAAGCCGTTGCGGCGGCACGGGCGCGCTAGCTACTTTTTACCAGCAATCCACGCATCCACCTGTCGCTCAAGCACATCCAGCGGCACCGCCCCCTGCGCCAACACAGCATCATGGAACCCGCGCAGATCAAACTTCGGTCCCAGCGTCTTTTCTGCTCGCGCGCGCAATTCTCTAATTTTAAGCTCGCCGATTTTATAGCCCAGCGCCTGCCCTGGCCAGCTGATATACCGGTTCACTTCGGCTTCGATATTGGCATCGGTTAGTGCCGTATTTTCGCGCATGAAAGCAATCGCCTGCGCCTTGGTCCACCCTTTTGAATGCAGCCCGGTATCAACCACCAGCCGGCACGCGCGCCACATTTCATAAGACAATCGGCCCATGTTCTTTTCGGGCGTGTCATACAGCCCCATCTCGATACCGAGATGCTCGGTGTACAGCGCCCACCCTTCGACAAATGCGGTAAATCCAGTCAGATATTTGCGGAATTTGGGCAGGTCCATTTCCTGCTGCAATGCAATCTGGTTGTGATGCCCGGGCACCGCTTCATGCGCGGTCAGCGCGGGCAATTCCCATAATGGCCGCTGGTCGAGCTTTGACGTGTTCACATAATAGTTGCCCGCGATCCCGCTAACCGGCGATCCGGCATTATAATAAGCGGTCGTCGTGCCCTCTGCGATCTCCGCCGGAATCTCGCGCACGCCATAGGGAAGCCGCGGCAGCTTGCCGAAATATTTGGGCATCATGCCGTCGATCATCTTGGCCTGACGCGCGGCTGCTGCCATCAGTTCGGCGGGGGACTTCGCATAATATTTCGGGTTGCGACGCAGCTCGGCAATGAACGCAGGGCGATCTGCATAGCCTGCCGATTTCGCCAGATCGTCCATTTCACTGCGGATGCGCGCGACTTCGCCCAAACCGATTTTGTGGATCGCATCGGCGCTCAAGTCTGTCGTTGTATGGCTGCGGATTTGTGCAGCATAATAATCTGCACCCTGCGGCATGTCCGATGCGCCGACTGTCTTGCGGCATTTGGGTTTGTAATCACGCACATAATAATCGGCGAACTTGCGATATTCGGGCTCGACGATGGTAGTACTAAGTTCAGCGGTCCGTGCGCCCATGGTCGCCCATGCCGCCAGTGTCATGCCCAGCGGCGCGTTGCCCAGAAATGGTTTGAAAAAGCGCGATTCTTTGGGCGTTTTGGCGATGACGCCCGTGATTGACCCTTCAAACCCGCCGAGGACGACACACGGCTGAACAAAGCCGCCCGC
>JAYTWA010000227.1:0-16504 GCA_043743675.1 Sphingomonadales bacterium | reverse complement strand
CGCACAGCCGTTCGGCATGGCCCATGACATGGGTAGAAAACAGGATGGTCGCGCCACGGTCCCGCTCGGCAAGGATCAGTGCTTCAAGATGTTCCTGATTGACCGGATCGAGGCCCGAAAAAGGTTCATCAAGCACAATCAGTTCGGGCCGGTGGACGATGGACCCAAGCAGTTGCACCAGCTGCGCCATCCCCTTCGACATTTTGCGGATTTTGGTATCGACGACCGCGCCCAGGCCTGCGGCTTCCATCAGCGTTGCCGCACGGGTCCGCCCTTCGGCCCAGGACAAGCCCCGGAGTGCCCCCATGAACGCAATCGCCTCGCGCGCTTTCATCGCCGGATACAGCCCGCGCTCTTCGGGCAAATAGCCAACGCGGTCGCTCGCCTCGCGTGGTCTGCTTTGCCCAAGCAAGATGCGCGTGCCCGAATCGGGGTCGATAATGCCCAACAACATGCGCAGCGTGGTCGTCTTTCCTGCGCCATTGGGGCCAAGCACGCCGTAAATCATGCCAGTCGGCACGCTCAGATCAACGCCATCGACCGCGCGTTTCGACCCGAAATTTTTGACAAGTGCATTGGCCGTGACGGCGTAATCGGAACTCATAATCGTCCTGCAAAAACGTCGACTTGCGCGCCGAAGAGGTTAGGTGGGGTGTGTGGACCCTAAACACCAGAGTTTGTCAAAAGACTTAAAGACTGAAGCCATGCGACTGGGCTTTGCGAGTTGCGGAATTACGCGCGCTGATGCGGTAGATGGGCGTGCGGCGCTAACCGAATGGCTGGATGCCGGGCATCATGGCACGATGGAGTGGATGACTGCGCGGGCAGACCAGCGCGCGGCCCCGCAAGCGCTGTGGCCCGAAGCGAAGAGCGTGATTGCGCTGGGCATGAGCTATGCGCCTGCTGAAGACCCGATACGATTGGCGGACGTTGGCGATGTCGGGCGCATTTCGGTTTATGCGCAAGGGGCCGATTATCATGATGTCGTAAAGCGCAATTTGAAAGCACTTGCGCGCTGGCTGGTCGATGCAGGTGGCGGCGCATTAAAAGTCTTTGTTGACACCGCACCCGTCATGGAAAAACCGTTGGGGCAAGCGGCGGGGCTGGGCTGGCAGGGTAAGCATACAAATCTTGTTTCGCGCGAACATGGGTCATGGCTGTTTCTGGGCGCAATCATGACGACGCTCGAACTCGACGCCGATGCGCCACAGGATGACCATTGCGGATCGTGCAACGCGTGCCAACGCGCCTGCCCGACGAATGCCTTCCCCGCGCCTTACCATCTCGATGCGCGGCGCTGCATTTCATACCTTACAATCGAGCATAAGGGACCAATCCCGGTTGAGTTCCGGCCTGCGATGGGCAACCGGATTTACGGCTGCGATGATTGTCTGGCGGTCTGTCCGTGGAATAAATTTGCGGATAGTGCTGCGGCGAACAAAGCGTTTGTTGCGCGCGCCGAATTGGCTGTGCCTGAACTTGCCGACCTGCTGGCACTCGACGATGCAGGATTTCGGCACGTGTTTTCAGGGTCACCGATCAAACGCATTGGACGTAACCGGATGGTCCGTAATGCGTGCATCGCAGCGGGGAATAGTCGGAATGCACGGCTCGTTGCACCTCTTCGGGCACTTTCGAATGATCCTGATGAAGTTGTCCGCGACGCCGCAGATTGGGCGTCAGCGCGCCTCTTTGCGGCGGACTAAAGCCGCGACGCATGACGCGCGGTCAATGTCTTTGCCGTCGGGCTGGCGGGCATCAAGATAAGTGACGACCGGCTCAGCACCGCTACGGGCGGGGTAGAGATAGGCATCCAAGATGCAGAACGGCCCGGCATATTGCAGGCGCCGCGCGCCGTCTTCCTTCACATCCTGATCCGGCGTGCCAAACAAGGCGGCGAGCGCACGCGCATCCTGCCCAAGCACACGTTCAAGCCCCGTTGGCCGCATTGGGACGCTGACCGTGGGCACCGCGCGTGGTTTTGGTGGGGGGGTGGTGGCGCAAGCGGAAAGTGTCAGCACCGCAACGGGAATTATAAATCGGATCATGACGTCCCCTTTCCCTTTGCGCGCAGTCAAGTAAAGGGCAGCGCTTCGATCCCCGCCTTCGCGGGGACAGGCAAGCTCAAGCGCGAACGGATTTTTATGACGACCAAATATGATGTAACCGCCATCGGCAATGCGATTGTTGATGTGATCGCCAGCGCGAACGAAGACTTTATCGTCAGCGAAAACCTGTCGCGCGGATCGATGCAGCTTATCGACGATGCGCGCGCCGCCGAACTTTATGGCCGCATGGGTCCGGGCAAGGAAATTTCCGGCGGATCAGCTGCGAACACGATTGCGGGGATGGCCGCACTTGGCCGGACGTGCGGGTTTGTGGGCCAAGTGGCAAGTGACCAGTTGGGCGAAGTCTTCACGCATGACATCCGCGCGATAGGCGTGCGATTCGATACGCCCGCGCGGGGCACGGAGCCGGCGACGGCGCGTTGCCTGATCCTTGTCACGCCGGATGGGCAGCGGACGATGAACACTTTTCTGGGCGCGTCGCAATTTCTGCCCGCTGCTGCGATTGATGCTGATTTGATTGCGGATAGCGCCATTCTGTATCTCGAAGGCTATTTGTGGGATCCCGAAGAACCACGTGCCGCCATGCGCGCCGCCATTGATATTGCGCGCAAGAATGGCCGCAAAGTTGCGTTCACATTGTAGGATGCGTTCTGCATTTCGCGGCACGGCGATGATTTCCGCAAGTTGATCGACGATGGCCTTATAGACATCCTCTTTGCCAATGACGGCGAAGTGCATGCCTTGATGGGCACGGACGATGTTGCGTCCGCCGTCACCGCACTATCCGCCAAAGTCCCCACGCTCGTCGTCACCCATGGCGCGGACGGAGCCGAAGCGCATTCGGGGGGCGAACATGCGCGCGTTGCCGCCGAACCCGTCGCAAAGGTCGTGGATACAACCGGCGCGGGCGATCTGTTCGCCGCAGGCTTCCTGAGCGGTCAGGCCGAGGGCCGTTCGCTCCACGACAGCCTTGTCATGGGCGCTATCTGCGCCGCTGAAGTGATCAGCCATTACGGTCCGCGCCCCGAGGGTGACCTCAGGACGCTGGTCGATGTGCGGTTGGCTAGCCTTCGAAGCTAACTAAACACTTCTTAGACGTCATCATGACCGAGCCCAACATGGCTGCGGCTGCGGCTGTATAAAAAGTAGACGACAAGACCGATGGCGGCCCAGCCGACAAACATCAACTTTGTATCAACGCCAAGACTCCAGAACAGATAGACACAGCCCGCAATTGCCAGCGGCGCCGTAATCATGATTGCAGGCGTCTTGAACGGGCGCTTGCGATCAGGTTCCGTGCGGCGCAACACAAGCACCGCAATCGACACAGCGGCAAATGCGAACAATGTGCCCGAGTTCGAAATATCGGCGAGTTTTCCGACCGGGAAGAAAGCCGCAAACAGTGCCACGAAAATACCTGTCAAAATCGTGATGACGTGCGGCGTGTTATATTTCGGGTGAATCTTCGAAAAGACCTGAGGCAACAAACCATCACGGCTCATGACGAAGAAGATACGTGTCTGGCCAAACATCATCATCAGAATCACGGACGGCAATGCGAGACCGGCAGCAAGGCCGATCAGGTTGCCGACCTGTGGCCAACCGATTTCGCGCAAAGTCCAAGCCAGCGCTTCTTTCGAACAGACAACTTGTTCACGGCCTTGCGCGGCTAGGGCACCGCAAGCGTCGGACAATTCCTTGCTGCCCGGCGCAAGAGCCACACCGGCAGCATCCATGACTGGCTGTGCACCGACGCTGCCGATTACGCCTGCAGCGACCAGCAAGTAAAAGACCGTGCAAATCGCGAGCGATCCGATCAGGCCAATCGGCATATTTCGTTGTGGATTTTTTGTTTCCTCCGCTGCTGTCGAAACGGCGTCAAAGCCGACATAAGCAAAAAAGATCGATGCCGCTGCTGCCGAAACGCCGCCAAAACCAAGGGGCGAAAACGGCGTGAAATTCTCCATCTTCATGACGGGCACTGCGAGAATAACGAACAACGTCAATGCCGCGACCTTGATTGCGACAAGGATTGAATTGACTGTAGCGCTTTCGCGTGTCCCGATGACAAGCAGCCATGTTACGAGGCCAGCAATCCCCATCGCAGGCAGATTAACGATGCCGCCATCATAAGGCCCGAGGACAAACGCATCGGGTATATTTATGCTGAAGGCGTTCTCAAGCAAGCCAACGACATACCCCGACCAGCCGACTGATACTGCCCCTGCGGCCACCGCATATTCGAGGATCAGCGCCCAGCCAACCATCCACGCGATCAGCTCACCCATAACTGCATAGCTATAGGTATAGGCCGAACCCGACACGGGAACCATTGCCGACATTTCGGCGTAACAAAGTGCGGCAACTGCACAGACAATGCCCGCAATGACGAACGCCGCCATCATGCCCGGTCCCGCTTTTTGCGCAGCTTCGGCCGTCAGTACGAAAATACCGGTGCCGATGACAGCACCGATGCCAAGCATCGTCAGCTGAAATGCACCAAGCGTGCGCGTGAGCGACTTTTTCTCCGCTGTGCGCAAAATGGCGTCGAGCGATTTGACGCGGCCAAAAATCATAATGGTCCCCTAAGACTTATTGTTGTTATCGAACCTAGCCGCTTATCGCTGTGGCGCAATCCCCCATCTTACGCATCACCGCTTTGCCAATATCTCGACCAGCGCTTTGACGTCCTCTTGCATCGCATCGAGCCGGTGGTGCAGCCGCACGATCTCCAACTCGGCGCGCAGATTAACTTCGTAGTCGTGACTGGCCGCGAGCCTGTCCATCGCCGACGCGCGGTTCTGGCTCATCATGATCACGGGTGCCTGTAGCGCCGCGGTCATCGACAGCATCAGATTCAGAAAAATATAGGGATAGGGGTCGAACTGCATCTGCCACCGTTCGAGCAGCCCCGTATTAAGGAGCATCCAGGCGAGGAGGATAGCAATAAACACAAATATAAACGTCCACGATCCGCCGACCGCAGCAACACGATCCGCAAGCCGATCCCAAAAGGTTGCCGCAGCATCGGCGATATTAGCGGAATCACGGCTCGTGACTTTTTGCGCTGCTATATCTTCAAGAACATGGCGCTCTTCGTTTTCGAGCGCAGCCATGTCCTTGGCGAGATAGTCGAGGGCAAGGCTATGGTTATCTATGATCGTCGTCATCGTCATCTCCGGTGCTGAGGCAGAATATGTTATTACTTAGCCAGCAAAGCGACTCGCGCATTTCCGAGGCTTAAGCAGAAATTAACCTTTTCCCTTCATTAGTTTTTTGGTTAATGGAATTCCCGGGCGGAAAAAGGGGTTAAGACAAATGCGCGTTTTGTTGATCGAGGACGAACCGACAACAGCAAAGGCCATCGAGCTGATGCTGACGACCGAAGGGTTCAATGTCTATACAACCGATCTGGGTGAAGAGGGTTTGGACCTCGGCAAGCTCTATGATTACGACATCATATGTCTCGACCTCAATCTGCCCGACATGCACGGCTATGATGTCTTAAAAAAACTTCGCGTTGCCAAGGTGCAGACGCCGGTACTGATTCTTTCAGGCATTTCCGAAATGGACAGCAAAGTGCGCTCGTTCGGCTTTGGTGCCGACGATTATGTCACCAAGCCTTTCCACCGCGACGAACTTGTCGCCCGTATTCATGCCGTTGTGCGGCGGTCGAAGGGACATTCGCAATCGGTCATCCGCACTGGCAAGCTCGCGGTCAATCTGGATGCCAAGACGGTTGAAGTCGATGGTGCCCGCGTCCACCTGACCGGTAAGGAATATGCGATGCTCGAGCTGCTTTCACTGCGCAAGAGCACCACCCTGACCAAGGAAATGTTCCTGAACCACCTGTATGGCGGCATGGACGAACCCGAACTCAAGATCATCGACGTCTTTATCTGCAAGCTGCGCAAGAAGCTGAGCATGGCATGTGGTGGCGAAAATTACATCGAAACCGTCTGGGGCCGTGGCTATGTGCTGCGCGATCCTGAAGATATGGCGATGGATATTCCCCAAGCACAGGTCGCCTGAGCAAAAGCTAATTCTCTAAAAAAACTCTATCTACCCGGAGAGAGTGCGACAGGCCGGTCCCAGCGATGGGGCCGGCCTTTTTCGTCACGCCTTTTCAAGCGTGCACTGTAATGGATGCTGGTTGGTCTTGGCGAAGTCCATCACTTGTGTGACTTTGGTTTCGGCGACTTCATAGGAAAAAATCCCGCAGACGCCGACACCCTTTTGATGGACGTGCAGCATGACGCGGGTTGCGTCCTCCATACTCATCCGGAAAAAGCGTTGCAGGCAGAGGACAACGAATTCCATCGGGGTGTAATCGTCATTGAGCATCAGCACTTTATACGGCGCAGGCTGCTTGGTCCGCGTGCGGGTCCGCGTCGCAACGCCGACACCCGTGCCCCCGCCTTCGTCATTCTTACGTTCGTTTGCGCTTATAATATGCATAGCTTTGTAATATGGCATGGCATGGGTGCGGGGCAAGCGTTTGCGCATAAAAAAGGCCGCGCCAGTTGTCTGGCGCGACCATTTTCAGAATTAAAGCGCAAATGACTTAGGCGGCGACGGCCGTCTTCACCTTTTCAACCGCAACCGCATAACGGTTCTGCATTGGCTGCACGATTTCGCCTATGAGCTTCATGTAACCTTCAGCGAACTTCGATGCTTCGCCGACCATCGCGTCGAGGTTGCTCTTGGCAACTTCCGACTGGAGCGCGAAAAATTCAGTAGGCGACTTTACAGCGGCAAACTTCTTGGCTGTCGCATTAGCGTCTTCGATCGACTTGCGGCCATATTCAGCTGAATATTTTGCAATGTCCTGTGCGCCCTTGGCAGCAACGCGGCCCGAAGCGACGACCGCTTCAAGATTGCCCTTCGAAAATTCAACCATTTCTTCAAGACCCTTTGAGCCTTTTTCCATGGCGGTCTTGGCGCGGGCCGAAACATCACCGAACACTTCAGTGGCGCGTGCGGTGGCGTCAGCCGTGAACTTCTGGGCGGTTTCCTGAACCTTGGTAACGGTATCGTTCATGTTTATTTTTCCTTTTGCAATGAGTGAAGCCTTGACGGATTCAGTGGTTTTGATGGGCGTTGGCGTGGGGACCACTTTTGCGGCAACCACGACGGGTTTGGTAATTGCTGGCTTAGCAATTTCAGGATGGGCAACTTTCACGGCCACGACAGGCTTTGCGACCGGCACGGATTTCACAACCGGCTTGGTAACACTCTTTTTCTTGACAGTATTTGTGACCATAATTGGCCTCCATTTCGTCTATGCTGCAGTGCAATATAAACGGATGGCGGCAAATTGCAAGAGTTTTTGTTGCGATGCAGCATAAACAGCATTCGAACACCGAAAGATGCTGATCTAGCGAGTTTTTACGTATCGCCCGGGCGCGTCCTCAATCGCTTTGAGCGCACCTGCACCTGGAATCCGCGCACCGCTCGCGACCACATCATCGCCCCCGAACCCACGTATCCAGTTGATCCAGTCGGGCCACCAGCTGCCTTTTACTTCGGTCGCGCTGGCCTGAAACGCATCAAGGCTGTCCAACGAGCCATCGATCCAATGCTGGTATTTCATGGCCGACGGCGGATTGACGACGCCTGCTATATGCCCCGACCCTGCAAGCACGAAGCGCACAGGCCCTTTAAGGTGATCGGTCAGTTTCCAGACACTCGGCAGGGGGGCAATATGATCCTCTTTGCCCGCCTGAATATAGGCAGGCGTTTCAATTTTCGTCAGGTCAAGTGCTTCACCAAGCGCATGCAACGCACCTGGCACGACCATTTTGTTGTCGCGATACAGGTCGCATATATAAGATTTGTGCCACTTCGCAGGCAGGTTGGTCGTGTCGCCATTCCAGTGTAGAAGATCAAACGCCGGATAGTCTTTGCCAAGCAGATAATTGCTGACGACTGTATTCCAGATCAGGTCTTTCCCGCGTAGCAGGTTGAACGTCAGCGCGAGGTAGCGCCCGTCAAGAAAACCGCCACTCGAAAGCTGGTCAATCATCGCAAGATTGGCATCGTCCACAAAGTTCAGCAGTTCACCAGCTTCGCTGAAATCAACCTGCGCGGTGAAGAACGTCGCTGATTTGACTTTCTTGGCCTTGCCCTTTGCCGCCAGCACCGCAAGCGTCGCTGCCAGCGTTGTCCCCGCAACACAATAGCCGATGGTGTGCACCGATTTCACATCAAGCAGCTTGCGGATCACATCAATCGCGTCGATCTGCGCGGTAATGTAGTCGTCCCAGATGATGTCCGCCATCGACGAATCGGCCGATTTCCAGCTGACCATGAACACGCTCAGCCCTTCATCGACGGCCCAGCGGATGAAACTTTTCTCCGGCGATAGATCGAGAATGTAAAAGCGGTTGATCCACGGCGGGAAGATGACGAGCGGTGTTTTGTCAACGTTCGGCGTCGTCGGGGCGTAGTGGATCAGCTGGAATAGCGGTGTTTCATAAACGACCTTGCCAGGGGTCGTCGCGATATTGCGCCCGACTTCAAACGCATCCGACGCGGTGTGCGTCAGCTGGCCACGCTTCATATCAGCCATCAGGTTCTGAAACCCTTCGGCAAGGCTCGCGCCGTTGGTTTCGAGCGCCTTGTTGAGCGCAACCGGATTGGTCAGCGGCGAATTGGCGGGCGACATTGCTTCGACCAATATCCGCATCGCAAACGCCATTTGCGTTTTCTGCTGCGGTTCGACGGGCATGTTTTCAACTGCTGCCATCATCGTTTCGGCCATGATCGAATAGCCCTGACGCATCAGGTCAAACACCGGATGCTCCCATTCGGAACCTGCAAAACGCTTGTCTCTTGGGTCCACTTTGTCGCGATTTGCCTCAGCAATAGGTTTCAGAATTGCGCCCCATCCATCGAGGATCGCGCGAATGCCCGTAGCTGGATCGGCAGCAATCGAAGCGGGGTTATCGGCCAAGGGCAAGTCCTTTGTCGTGAAGTGTCGATACGGGATTCCCGCTTTCACGCTAATGACGTATAGCGCACTTTCCTTTCACGTCACGAAAGACCGAAATGTCCGACGAATTCTACCGCATGAAGCGCCTGCCGCCCTATGTCATCGCCGAAGTGAACGCGATGCGGGCTGCGGCGCGCGCCGGTGGCGAGGACATTATTGATCTGGGCATGGGCAATCCCGATTTGCCGCCGCCTGCCCATGTCATCGACAAGCTGGTCGAAGTCGCACAGAAGCCCGATGCCCACGGCTATTCGGCGTCGCGCGGCATTCCCGGCCTTCGCAAAGCGCAGGCCAATTATTATGCGCGGCGCTTTGGGGTGGACGTCGATCCCGAAAGCGAAGTTGTTGTGACGATGGGGTCGAAAGAAGGCCTCGCGAGTTTGGCCACCGCGATCACTGCGCCCGGCGATGTCGTGCTTGCGCCCAACCCGAGCTATCCGATCCACACCTTCGGTTTCATCATCGCGGGCGCAACAATCCGCAGTGTGCCGACAACACCGGACGAACGCTATTGGGAAGCGCTCGACCGCGCGATGAAGTTTACCGTCCCGCGACCGTCAGTATTGGTGGTCAACTATCCATCGAACCCGACGTCAGAAACGGTTGACCTCGCGTTTTACGAACGGCTGGTCGCCTGGGCGCGCGATAACAAGGTGTGGGTGATCTCCGACCTCGCCTATTCCGAACTTTATTATGACGGAAAGCCAACCGCTTCGATCCTGCAGGTAAAGGGCGCAACCGATGTTGCCGTTGAATTCACCTCGCTCAGCAAAACCTATTCGATGGCGGGTTGGCGGATTGGCTTTGCGGTCGGCAATAAACAGCTGATTGCCGCGATGACACGCGTAAAATCTTATCTCGATTATGGTGCGTTTACGCCAATTCAGGCCGCAGCCTGCGCAGCGCTAAATGGCCCACAGGACATCGTTGAAAAGAACCGCGTGCTCTATCATCATCGCCGCGACGTGCTGGTCGAAAGTTTTGCGCGCGCTGGCTGGGATGTCCCTGCCCCCCCTGCATCAATGTTTGCCTGGGCACCGCTCCCTCCAGCGCTTGCACATCTCGGGTCGTTGGAATTCACAAAACAGCTGCTCACCCATGCGGGCGTCGCAGTCGCTCCCGGCGTTGGTTACGGCGAAGACGGCGAAGGATTCGTCCGCATCGCACTGGTCGAAAACGAACAACGCATTCGCCAGGCCGCGCGCAATGTGAAGAAATATCTGCAAAGCATGGGCGTAAATATGGGGGCCAAAGTGGGGTGAGCCGCGCCGAACTTGAGGCGCGCTGGCTGGAACTGACGCGCGAAATCATGCCAAGTATTGCTGCGGAAAAGCACTGGCCGATCCGCAACGATCATTGCTTTCAGCGCGTCCTGCTCGACAATGCCTGTGGTGGGACTTGGTATGCCTATATTTCCAAACGTCCGGCCTATCGCCGCGCCGACGCTGCCACACTCGAACGCGCTATTGCTCTGGGCGAAGCCATTCTAGATGGCAGCGCCAACTTGAACGAACTCAATGCCCAATCGCTCACCTATCGAGGGAAGGCATGAACAGCGCCATTGCCGTGACGGACATTGCGCGGACGATCCAGCTTGCAGTCGCACCCGTATTTCTACTGGCCGGGATTGGCGCATTCATGAACGTTATTGCCGGTCGGCTGAACCGTGTCGTGGATCGCGCGCGGTTTCTTGAACGGCTCCATCCCGATTCAACCGGCGAAGAACATACCCGCCATGTTCGCGAACTGCGATTGCTTGACCAGCGGATCACGCTTTCAAGCAACGCAATTTTTTTATGTGTTGCCAGCGCCATTACGGTCTGCGTCGTCGTGACATTGCTGTTCGTCGCCGAGATGGCGAGCCTGAACTACGGGGCCAGCGTTTCGATCTTGTTCGTCCTGTCAATGGTGCTTTTGGCCACAGGGCTGGTGCTATTCCTCATCGAAACGCGCGTTGCTGTGCGTGGCATCCGCATTCGCGAAGAGTTATTGGAACGCGAAAAACGACGTTAATGCCCCGCCTGAGGTCCACGCTCCAGCCCTGACGCCGCCAACTGAGCGTCGATCATAGCCATCAAGCGCGCAAGCCCCGCTTCGTCCTGCGCTTCAGCACGCGCGACCAGCACATCCTGCGTGTTCGACGCGCGGAGCAGCCACCATCCGTCAGCCGTGTTCACCCGCGCGCCGTCCGTGCGGTTAACGTCGGCGCCCTCGGCCTCGAGCCGGTCGAGCACTTCGTCGATGACCGCGAATTTGCGCTCTTCCGATACCTGAAAGCGCATTTCAGGCGTGTTGATCATCGGCGGCATGGCATCGCGCAATGCCGTCAGCGACCCGCCCTGCGAGGCCACCGCACGGATCAGCTGGATCGCGGCAAACTGCGCATCGTCAAAGCCGTAAAAGTCATAATAATCTTTTGCAAAAAACACATGGCCCGACATTTCCCCCGCAAGCGGCGCGTCGGTTTCCTTCATCTTGGTCTTGATCAAGCTGTGGCCGGTCTTCCACATCAATGGCTCGCCGCCAAGTTCACTTACACGGTCGTAAAGCGCCTGTGACGCTTTCACGTCCGCAATGATCGTCGCGCCGGGCAACGCCTTCAGGACCGGCTCGGCAAGGATGCTCAAAATCTGGTCTCCCCAGACGACCCGGCCCATGCCATCGACCGCGCCTATGCGGTCGCCATCGCCATCGAAAGCCAGTCCGAAATCGAGCTTGTTGTCGGCGACGAGCTTTTTCAGGTCGCTAAGGTTCTTTTCCTCGGTGGGATCAGGATGATGATTGGGAAAAGTGCCATCAATATCAGTAAAGATCGTGAAGTGTTCGCCGGGGAGCAACTTCACGAGTTTTTCGATGACGTCGCCCGCCGCACCGTTGCCTGCGTCCCAGCCAATGCGAAAGGCGCCGCCGTCATAGTCCCGCACTAGCCGCGCAACATAATCGTCAATGATCACATAATCGCTGACCGCGCCCGCACCGGTCTCCCAGTCGGCACTCTGTCCAAGTCGATCAAGATCGCGGATGTCCGCCCCGTAAAAGGGCGCATGGGCAAGCACCATCTTGAAGCCGTTATACTCGCCGGGATTGTGGCTGCCGGTTACCTGAACGCCGCCATCGACCTCGAGCGTCGCTTCGGCATAATAAAGCATGGGCGTGGGACCCAGGCCTACGCGCACGACGTCTATGCCCGTTTCACGCAAGCCCCGGACAAGTTCGCCCTCAAGGCTGATTGAGCTGACGCGCCCGTCATAGCCAACCGCGACCCGCTTCCCGCCATTGCGCCGGACCCGCGTCCCGAACCCGCGCCCGATGGCATAAGCATCCGCCTCGCTCAATGTCTGTCCGACAATCCCGCGGATGTCATATTCACGCAATGAAGAGGGGTGGAACCGGTGAGTCATGGAGAATCCTTGTCGTGGCGTATATTAACCCGATAACGGAGTTAAGGTTTCAACATCGTGTCACGCGCGCGATTGATCCGCGCGGCGAGTTCCGCATTGCCGCCGGCATCAGGGTGAACCTTGGCAATCAAGCGACGATGCGCTTCGAGGACAGCATCGGTATCAGCATCGGGCGCAACACCGAGCAGTTTCGCCGCTTCCCCCTTGCCCATGCCCGACGAGGGCGACAGCGCGCGCTTGCCGAGAAAATAGAGCGACGCAATCAGCCCAATGAAGAAAAGTATCTTGATCATGAAAAGGCAAACTGCGGCGGCGCTTCTTCGCGCGCAGGGAGCGCAAAGGCCGAAATCATTTCACGTAATTCCTGTCGCGCTGCAATGTGGCTAAGGCCCACCGACTCAATCGCGCCAACGTCAAGCAGCGTCAGCCCCTTTGGGAACAGCTCACGATAAATCACGCGCTCGCCGAGCCCCGGGATCACACGGAAACCAACACGCTTTGACAATTCAGCCAGTGCCGCGCCAACGCGCCGCATATTATGGGCTTCGAGATGCTGAAGCCGGTTGCGCAGTACAACCCAGTCGACTGTGCCGCCGTCGGTTTTCGCGCGAACTTTGCGCAAATCCCATATCAGTTCGGCATAAAAGCTCGGCTTTTTGACCTTGAACGTCTCGGCATCAACCTGGCCGATCAAGTCGAGATCAACGAAGCTGTCGTTGATCGGCGTCACCAACGTATCAGCAAGCGCAATCGCCGCGCGCGCCAGTGGATCGTCGCGTCCCGGCGTGTCGACAATGACATAATCACAGCCATGACCCAGCCGCGCGACTTCCTGTTCAACACCGGCAGGCGTCATCAACGACAATACGCCATAGACCGGCATCGGCAGATCAAGCCCGCGCCGCCGCATCGACGCCGCACGATTGTCGAGATAGCGAACCAGCGTCTTTTGCCGAACATCCATGTCAAGCGCAGCCACCTTGAACCCGGCTGCACAGAGCGCAACCGCTGCGTGGACTGCCGTTGTTGATTTTCCGGTTCCGCCTTTTTCATTGGCAAATACGATCTTGTGGGCGTGCATGGCATTCATCACTTCAAAGTTCGGCCCCCACCGCTTGATTCGCAACGCGCCCTCGCCAATGAGGGTGCTTCGCACTGCCATAAGCGAGGGGTAAATTCCGTGCAAACAATCCGTGACCTGCCAGCCTTACGCATTTCGCGTGCGTCTCTTGTCGGGACGGTGGCGATGGTACCGACAATGGGCGCGCTTCATGCCGGGCACATGAAACTTGTCGCTGCTGCAAAGGCGCAGGCCGACCATGTTGTCGTGTCGATTTTTGTGAACCCGACGCAGTTTGCCCCGACCGATGATCTGTCACGCTATCCCCGGCGTGAGGCAGAGGACGCGGCGATGCTGGCTGACGCTGGGGTCGCGATCCTGTGGGCACCTGATGTTACGGTGATGTATCCTAAAGGGTTTGCCACCACAATTTCGGTGATGGGCGCGAGTGAAGGTCTGTGTGGCGCGTCACGGCCGGGGCATTTTGATGGCGTTGCAACCGTTGTGAATAAGCTGTTCGGGCAAGCCTGCCCCAACATGGCGCTGTTTGGCGAAAAAGACTGGCAGCAATTGCAAGTGATTCGCCGGATGGTCAGCGACCTTGATCTGGAGATCAACATAATCGGCGTGCCGACCGAACGTGAGGCGGATGGCTTAGCAATGTCGTCGCGCAATGCGTATCTTTCTACAGCGGATCGTGCAGTGGCTGTGGCGTTGCCGAATGCGTTAAAGGCTGCCGCATCTGCACTTGCAATAGGCAACGATGAGACGATCATTTTGGATCATGCGCGTTTGGCAATCACGTCGGCGGGCTTTATAATTGACTATGTTGAGCGCCGCGAAGACCGCATTCTGGCAGCCGCGCGCATCGGCACAACACGTCTCATCGATAATTTTCCAATTTTTACGCGTTAAACTTTCCCGAAAATCCGCCGTTCCCAATCCTGACCGAAATATGCTTTCGGGGCGTTAACCATTTGTTGAAACCATTTCGGCGAATGTTTGGCTTGACAATGATTAACAGGGGTACGGGGTTATGGCTTCAAGTTTCAAAAGCGCGACATTTCTGATCGAAAGCCGGATGAGTGATGCAGCATCAGGCGACGCCAATGCGTGTTACGAATTGGGGATTGCCTATTCAAGCGGATCGGGCGGCATCGACGTCGATCTGGTTCAGGCGCACAAATGGTTCAATCTGGCGGCAGTTTCGGGCAATGAACGCGCGCAGGAATGCCGCGCCGAAGTTGCCGACGAAATGAGCGCACGCGAAATTGCCGAAGCACAGCGTCAGGCGCGGGCATGGCTGGGTGCGACGCAGATGCGCCAGGCGGCTTAACCGGCTTTCTTAAACGGGGCCATTGCGCCCAAAAATTCGATTTGCCGTTCGACGGCGCGCCGTTCGCGAGTCAGGAAATCGGCGATGGCCCGCCTGAAATTCGTATCAGGAATATAATGCGCTGACCATGTTGGCACAGGAACGTAGCCGCGCGCGAGCTTATGTTCGCCCTGTGCGCCAGCCTCAACAGTTTTCAGCCCGCGTGCGATGGCGGCGTCGATGGCTTGATAATAGCACAGTTCGAAATGCAGGAACGGCACGTCTTCGGTGCAGCCCCAATAGCGCCCATAAAGCGTATCCATCCCTATGAAGTTTAGCGCCCCTGCGATTGGCACTCCATCACGCAACGCCAGAAACAGCAACACGCGATCAGCCATCGCCCGCCCGATTTCAGAGAAGAATTTGCGGGTCAAATAAGGCTGACCCCATTTGCGCATCCCCGTGTCCTGATAAAATCGCCAGAACATATCCCAATGCGCTTCAGTGATCTCGGTACCCGACAGATGAACAATCTCCAGCCCTTCGACCGCCGCCGCGCGTTCCTTGCGAATCGCCTTTCGTTTGCGCGACGCCAGCGCACCGAGGAAATCATCAAAGCAGGTATAGCCATCATTGGCCCAATGAAATTGCGTGCCTTCGCGGATCAACCAGTTCGTGCTTTCAAAAATTTCGACCTGATCGGGCGCGATGAAATTGGCATGCACAGATGACAGGCCGTTTTGCGTTGCCAACATTTCGGCAGCCGCAATTAGCCCGCGTGCCACAATCGGATCACTGGCAAGCACGCGCGGCCCCGGCACCGGACTAAACGGCACGGCAATCACCAGTTTCGGATAATAGCGCCCCCCGGCATGTTCATAGGCGTCCGCCCAGCTGTGATCGAAGACATATTCGCCCTGGCTGTGGCTTTTCACATAAGCGGGAAGCACGCCCGCCAGCGCGCCGTCAGCGCCGTCAATGGCGAGGGGCACGGGCTGCCACCCGGTTCGCGTGGTCGCGCTGCCCGAGGTTTCGAGTGCCGATAAGAAAGCATGACTAACAAAAGGATTTTCCGGGCCCGCGCAGGCATCCCAAGCGGCCGCATCGAAGCTGGCAGCACCATCACCGACGCGCGCCACGACATCTTTCATGCGGGCTTTTCGTAAATCACTTCGTCGGCATGGGCAAAGGCGCGCCGCTCCGCATCGGTATTGCGCACGGTCCATGTCAGCACCGGAATACCGCGCGCACGCGCCGCGCCTGCAAATTTTGACGGCAGATCACGAACATCATAGGCCAGAAAATCAGGCTTTGCTTTGGCCATTGACGCCCAACGCTCAACCGCGCCTTTCGTACCGCGCTTGCCCTCCTCTGTCACAACAAGCCCGCGCACGATGCGAGCGGCATTTTCGGCAAACCACGCGCCCACAAGCGGGTTGAACGACATGATCGCCGCATCGCCGCAATACCCCTCAAGCGCACGGCGGACCGACAGGCATAGCGGCGCGACACGCGGCCCTTTCGCTTTGATTTCGATCAACACGGGCACGCGTGCCGCAACAAGCGCGAGTATTTCGGGCAGTTGCGGGATCGTTTCCGTCGTGCCGCGCAGCGTGATTTGCGCCAATTCGGCAGGGGTATGCGCGGCAACGTCGCCCGTCGATG
>JAYTWA010000226.1:0-3498 GCA_043743675.1 Sphingomonadales bacterium | reverse complement strand
GGCGATTTCCGCTGAACCAAAACACACCACGATGTCTTACTTGCGCCTCGACTTATCAGGAGCCTGCGTAAGAACCGCACCGCCCAAAGACTTTATCTCAACTTTCGACAGACTGCCCGGATTACGCAGCGCCTTTGACGCAAGCGAAGCCGTTTTTGGGGAAGATTTTTCGTTATTCGCCATTGCTATTTTCCTTTCACTGACACGCCAAACATTCGTCATAATCCTTCGACTCCAGTTCATAGACCGGCGCCGCAGCAGTGTTGTCGGCTTCCACACCGCCCGCAAATCCTGCGCGCTGGATCGACTTCGAGCGGAGGTAATAAAGCGATTTCACGCCGAGTTCCCAGGCGCGGAAGTGGAGCATCAGGAGGTCCCATTTCTCGACATCCGCCGGGATGAACAGGTTAAGGCTGGTCGCCTGATCAATGAACGGCGTGCGGTCCGCGGCGAGTTCCAAAAGCCAGCGCTGATCGATTTCGAAGCTGGTTTTGTAGGTGTCCTTTTCTTCCGCGCTCAGGAAATCGAGGTGCTGGACGCTACCGCCCTGTTCGAGAATACTATTCCACACGGCATCGCTGTTCTTCGATTTCTCGCTGAGCAGTTTTTCCAGATACGGATTGCGGATCGAGAAGCTGCCCGACAGCGTCTTGTGCGTGTAAATGTTCGCCGGGATCGGCTCGATGCAGGCGCTCGTCCCGCCGCAGATGATGCTGATCGACGCGGTCGGCGCGATCGCCATTTTACAGCTGAAGCGTTCCATCACGCCGCGTTCTTCGGCATCGGGGCACGCGCCGCGTTCGGTGGCGAGCATCATTGAGGCTTCGTTGGCGGCGGCGGAGATATGCTTGAAAATCTTGAAGTTCCACGATTTCGCCATCGCGCCTTCGAACGGAAGCCCGCGCGCTTGCAGGAAGCTGTGGAAGCCCATGACGCCCAAACCGACCGACCGTTCGCGGCTCGCGCTATATTTGGCGCGCGCCATTTCGGGCGGGGCGCGGTCGATATAATCGGTCAGGACATTGTCGAGAAAGCGCATGATGTCTTCGATGACCTGCTTGTCGCCGTTCCATTCGTCCCATGTTTCGAGATTGAGCGATGACAAACAGCACACGGCCGTCCGGTCATTGCCAAGATGATCGCGCCCCGTGGGGAGCGTGATTTCGCTGCACAGGTTCGACGTCGAGACTTTGAGCCCCAGTTCGCGGTGATGCTTGGGCATTGTGCGGTTCACCGTGTCGGCGAACACAATATAGGGTTCGCCAGTCGCCAGCCGCGTTTCGACGAGTTTCTGGAACAGGCTGCGCGCATCGACCGTGGCGCGAACGCTGCCGTCCTTCGGCGAAAGCAAATTCCATTCTTCGCCCGCGCGGACCGCTTCCATGAAAGCGTCAGTCAGCAGGACGCCGTGGTGGAGGTTCAAGGCCTTGCGGTTGAAATCGCCCGATGGTTTGCGGATTTCGAGGAATTCCTCGATTTCAGGGTGCGAGACATCGAGATAGCAGGCCGCCGAACCGCGCCGCAGCGAGCCCTGGCTGATCGCGAGCGTCAATGAGTCCATGACGCGGACGAACGGAATGATGCCAGAAGTCTTGCCGTTGAGGCCGACTGGTTCGCCAATGCCGCGCACTGCGCCCCAATAAGTGCCGATGCCGCCGCCGCGCGACGCGAGCCAGACATTCTCGTTCCAGGTTTCGACAATGCCTTCGAGGCTGTCGGGCACTGAGTTCAGATAGCAGCTGATCGGCAGCCCGCGTCCCGTGCCGCCGTTCGACAGCACCGGCGTCGACGGCATGAACCACAGGCGGCTGATATAATCATAAAGCCGCTGGGCATGGGGCTGATCATCGGCATAGGCCGACGCCACGCGCACAAACAAATCCTGAAACGATTCGCCGGGGAGCAGATAGCGATCCTTCAGCGTTTCCTTGCCGAAATCAGTGAGCAGCGCATCACGCGAATGATCGACTTCGACCGCATACAACTGCGCGTTGATCCGCTTCGATTCGCTGACCGGCGCTTCATCCGCCGCCGCACTCGTCACTGCCTCAAGCAGAGTTGTCGCCATATCATTCATTGCCGCGTCGCTACCTTTGAAATCCATACCCACGCCCCTAACTCGTTCTTTATCTGTTCGACTCGGAAGCGAACCTCCCGTGTAGCATTTTTACAGGCAGTGGGGTGCAAATGTTTTTCATCTGTTCCCACGCGCCACGGGCAATGAATCACTCTGTCGCAGCATCACCGCGGTCCCCAGAGCCATACCAGTGCTTGTGTCACCCCCGACCGAAGTCGCTACCTATAGTGCCTTAAGTTCAAAATGGTGCAAGGTGGTAAATGACATTTTAGCGACTCGTTTCGTCGCAAATTTGATTCGGTTTGCCGATGCCAGTTCATGTTGCGATGCAGCGACGCGCGAGATTTCCGCTGTTTATGACGAGCGCAAGGGAACGAGCGCGGAACAAAAATAAATATGTGCGTTTTTAAGACGAATGGTTGAGGTCGGCGGGCGTATCGATGTCGGCAAGAATTTCGGCATTGCCTGCAACCACAATAGCGTTGGTCAATAACGCGCGCGCGCCGATGTCACCTGACAGACAAGCCAGTGCCGGGAATAAACGACGTGGAAAAAGCGCAGGCGGCATTCGTACTGTACCGATGGCTGACGCGACGACATGATCACTTTGAGCGTCAGTGAGACTTCTTAAATGATCGAGCGTTACTAAAGGCATATCGGCAAGGCAGACAAGAATCGCAGCAGCGTCGGTTTCAAGCGCCGCTTGTGCCGCCAAGGCCATTGAATGTCCCTGCCCCGCCGATGGGTCTTCGTTGTCGATCAAAACAAAGCCTTCGTGCCGAAGTGCCGCTCCCAACGGGGCATTTGCTGGATTATGGACGGCGAGCATATAGTCGCAATTAAGTTTCGCGAGGGTGCGCGCGGCGTAGAGGCCAAGCATCTCGCCTTTGAACAAGGTTTCGAGTTTGTTGCCGCCAAACCGCGTGCCGTGCCCGGCGGCCAGCAGGACAGCGGCGATCTTAGCGCAGCCCATCGTTCATCACCCGGACCATCCCCGCCGCAATCGACAGCGCAATTTCGGGCGCGCTGATGGCGTTGACGGCGATTCCCGCTGGCCCTTCGATCCGTATGAGTTGGTCGTCAGCGATGCCAAGCGCACGCAACCGATTAAGCCGCGCCGCATGCGATGATTTAGATCCCAGTGCCGCGACATAAGCAGCGGGACTTGCAACTGCCGCGGTCAGCGCAGGGTCGTCGATTTTTACGTCATGGCTAAGCGTGACGATCGCCGTGCGGCTGTCGGGTTTCAGTGCGGTGATAGCTTCATCGGGCCAACGGTCATCGCGGGCGACGCCGGGAAAGCGCTCTGGAGTCAGAAAGCGTGCACGCGGGTCAATAACAGTCACGGCAAACCCAAGCTGCTGGGCGATGCCCGTCAAGGCCATGGCGATCTCAACCGCGCCGATGATCAGTAAGCGTTT
>JAYTWA010000225.1:0-8603 GCA_043743675.1 Sphingomonadales bacterium | reverse complement strand
AAAGGCGCGCGCCCGTTCCGCCGCTGTTGCCGCTCGCGTACAATCTGCCGAAGCTGGCATCGGTGCCGCCGAAGCACGCATCGCAATCATCGAACGCCTTCGTGCCGATCAACGTGCGGCACTTGCGGTCAAACAAGGGCCGACGATCCGCCTCGTCGCCGCGCTGCAAACCCTGTCGCGCCGCCCGCCTGCGCTTGCGCTGGTCCAGCCGGGATCGATCAGCGACATGGTCCATGTCCGCGCGATGCTGTCCGCGATCCTCCCCGTCGTCCGCGCCCGCACGGCCGATGTGCGCGCTGACGTGGCCCGGGGCAAACAACTTCGCCTCGCCGCAGACAATGCACTGGCAAATCTGAAATCAAGCCAGACGGCGCTTGTCACACAGCGCAACCAGCTTGCCGCGCTCGCTGTTCAACGCCGCACGGCTGCTGACAAGTTGACGGGCAATGCCATGGCTGAACAGGACCGCGCGATTGCCCTTGGCGAGGAAGCGCGAGACATCGTCGATCTGATGGGCCGAATCGACAATGACGCGGATCGTCGCGCCAGCCTCGCCGCGCTGCCCGGCCCCGTCATGCGCCCCGCCCGGCCCGGCGATCCTCGCGCGCTCCCCGCCGACACACAAATGGCTGAAGCAGCGCAAGCGCCCTATCGCTTGCCCGTCGTTGGCCAAGTCGTGACGGGCCTTGGCGAAGTGTCCGACACGGGCGTCCGCGCGCGCGGACTGACCATTGCCACGCAACCCTCTGCGCAAGTCGTCGCCCCGACCGGCGGCCGCGTTGCTTTTGCCGGGCTCTATCGGGGCTTTGGCAACATCGTCATTATTGATCACGGGCGCGGCTGGACGACACTCATCACCAGCCTTGCCGCGCTTGACGTCAAAGTCGGCGATGCGCTCGACCAAGGATCGCCCGTTGGTCGCGCCGGTCCCTCGCGACCGACCGTTACCATCGAGCTGCGCCGCGGCGGCCAGCCCGTCGATATTGCGCGGCTCATCGGTTAACCAGCAGGACTAGCGCAACACACTGGATTCGCGATATGCTGCGCGCCGAACTCTAGGACATCTAATGCCGAAACTTCCTTTCCGCGCTTTTCTCACTGTTTCCGCTGTTGCGCTGATCCCCGCCGCGACTGCCGCGCTCGCCGCTGTGGACGTGACCACCTATCGTGAGCTTGATGCGTTCATGGCCGTGTTCGAGCGTGTCCGCGCCGACTATGTCGAGAAAGTTGACGATAAAAAACTGATCAAGGGCGCGATTGACGGCATGCTCGCCAGTCTCGACCCGCATTCATCCTATCTCGATGCGCGTGATTTCAATCAGATGCGAATTCAGACTGATGGCAATTATGGCGGCCTTGGCCTGACCGTCACACTTGAAGACGGCGCGGTCAAAGTCATTGCCCCGACCGAGGACAGCCCCGGCTTCCGCGCCGGCATCAAGTCGGGCGATTATATTACGCATCTGAACGGCAATCTGATTTTTGGCGGCACCCTCGACGAAGCAGTCGATCAGATGCGCGGCAAGCCCGGCACATCAATCAAGCTCACGCTGGTCCGCGCCGGCCGCGACAAGCCATTTGATGTCACGCTGACTCGTGAAGTCATCGACCTGAAACCTGTCAAATGGGAAGTGAAGGGGCAAGTCGGCTATATCAACATCAATGGGTTTTCGAAGGGCACTGGCGCGAACGTCCGCGCTGCACTGATGGGCATTGACAAGGCGCTGGGCAAACAGCCGCTTGGTTATGTTGTTGATCTGCGGTCGAACCCGGGCGGCTTGCTTGATGAAGCCGTAGAAATCTCGGATGCGTTTATCGATAATGGCGAAATCGTGTCACAGCGCGGCCGCGACCGGCGCGACATCGAACGATATTATGCAAAAAAAGGTGACTTTGCCCACGGCTTGCCCATCGTTGTTCTGATTGATTCAGGTTCAGCATCGGCTGCAGAAATTGTTGCGGGCGCCCTGCAGGATCATCACCGTGGCCTTGTCATGGGTGAGCGCAGTTTCGGCAAAGGATCGGTTCAGACGCTGCTCCAGCTTGACGACACAACTGCGCTTCGCCTGACCACCGCACGCTATTACACGCCATCGGGACGCAGCGTTCAGGAAGGCGGGATCGAGCCCGACATTGCTGTGCCGCAGCTCAGCGATCCCGATTATAAGTCGCGCCCGCGCTTTCGCGAAGCTGATCTGCGCCGTCACCTGATCAACGAAGCGAAAGTCGATAATTCGGTGCTGGAGGATGATGCGAAGCCCGATCCCCGCTTTACTGCAACAGCCGAACAGTTGAAGGCCAAGGGCGTGACCGACTTCCAGCTGAACTATGCACTCGACACGATTGCGCGGCTGGCCAAAGCACCCGCGCCACAGGTGGCATCGCGCCGTTGAAACCCGCATCGCTAACGCGCGCCAATATCATCGCCCTTGCTGTTCCTGCCGCGCTGATGGCGGGCGCCTTGGGATCACAATATATCGGCGGGCTTTATCCGTGCGAAATGTGCCACTGGCAACGCTGGCCGCATGAGGCCGCGATCGGTCTGGCCATCCTTGCTTTCTTTCTAAATCCGCCCACCCGGACAATCCTGATCGCGCTTGCCGCCGTCGCTGTCCTGATTTCAGGGGGCATTGGCGTGTTTCACGCGGGCGTCGAATATCGCTGGTGGGAAGGGCTGACGACATGTTCAAACACGGCGACAGGTGGCGGCTTGGCTGACATTATGAACGCGCCGATGATCCGCTGTGACGTCCCGCAATGGACGCTGGCGGGTCTCTCGCTGGCAGGGTTCAACGCGCTCTTTTCATTCGCGGGTGGCGTTGCCATATTGGCCATGCTGAGGAGTGCCAGATGACCCCCGAAACTGTATCAATGATCCGCGTGAACCAGGCTGGCGAATATGGCGCCACGCGGATTTATGCCGGACAACTCGCGATTATGAATGCTCGGTCACCCGCCGCACGCGAGATCGCGCGCATGGCGGCACAGGAAGAGCGCCACCGCCAGACCTTCGACAAGATGATCGTTGATCGCCGTGTCCGCCCGACATTGCTCGCGCCCTTCTGGAACATTGCAGGCTATGGTCTCGGCATGGCAACCGCGCTGATCGGCCCTGAAGCGGCAATGGCGTGCACAGTCGCGGTCGAAACCGAAATCGACCGCCATTATGGCGAACAGCTTGTCGAAATCGGTGACAGTGATCCTGAATTGTCCGCCGCCGTTGCCGACTTTCAGGCCGAGGAAGTCGAGCATAAGGAAATCGCGCTTGCCGCTGGCGCTGAACGTGCGCCCGCCTATCCCGTGATGTCGGCGGCGATCCGCATGGGCTGCCGCGCCGCAATTGCGCTTTCCAAACGGATTTAATCTGGCCAAACGAATTCAGTCCGGCAATCGTGGGTTCATATCTGAAAGGCCACATACTCGTTATGCGTATCGCCCCTTCCCTTTTCACCCTTGCCCTTTTCGCCCTTGCGCCGCTCGCAACGACCACGCCTGCCGCCGCGCAGATTGCCAATGAGCGCATCCTGACGATTTTCGGCAGTGACAAATGCCCCACGGACACGATCTGTGTTCGCGCACCCGAGAACGAGCGTTACCGAATCCCCAAACAATTCCGCAATGACGGCATTATCAAACCGGAAAACCAGGCGTGGGGGGCACGCGCCGAAGCGACGTTGAGCGCGGGCGCCAAGACCGGCATCGGCAGTTGTTCGGCCAACGGCCCGGGCGGCTGGACTGGGTGCTGGGCGCAACAAATGCGCGCGGCGCGGGCTGAGGCCAAAGCGACGGCAGCCGCGAATAATCCTGATATTGAACGGTAGGTTATTGCGCCGTGGCAAAGCCACGTCGTCAGTCGCTGCTTCACGCGCTGGCCGCGCATTTCGCGTCTGCGATTTAACAACGTTAAATCGTTGCGCAAAATGCTGGAGCGGGCGGCGGGAATCGAACCCGCGTCTCTAGCTTGGAAGGCTAGGGTCTTACCATTACACAACGCCCGCGTGCAGAACGCCTCTAGGCGAGCGGCGCAACAGGGGCAAGAGCACCATAACCGCGCTTGATTGTTTGTGTTTCAATCTGCTCTGGCGTTAATTCAACCACAACCGCCGCCAGCGCCGCATCCAGATCATGCCGCGCGCCGCACAAGAAAAAATCAAGCGCGGCATAGCCATGTTCGGGCCATGTGTGGATCGAGATATGCGACTCAGCGAGCAGCGCGACTCCTGTCACCCCCTGCCCCGGCCCGAAATGATGCAAGCGAAATTCAATGATTGTCGCTCCGCCGACAACCGCAGCCGCCCGCAACGCCCGTTCAATCCGCGCCACATCGTCCAGCCCGGCGCAACCATGCAGATCGGCAATCAGATGCTGGCCATCATAAGGCGGCGTCGTCATATCAGGCTTTCATGCGCGTGATTCAGCATCCGCATGGCTCCTTCGGCGGCATCGACCCCGCGATAATGCGCCTCTTCGAACAGCGACAGACCCGACATATCCGAATGCGCCAGAAATAAGGGGGGCTTGGTCGCAGCCCGAGCCGCGGGCGCGATACCCCAGACGAAACCCGGTTCGGGCCGCACCATCGCATGGCCCCAGTGCCACAAGTCAATGCTGCGGATCGCGCCCTTTAGTTCAGGGTTCATCATCATCAAATCATCGCTCACAATCCGCCGCCATTCGTCCGCTGGCTGTTCGACCATCAGCTTGCGCGCCACTGCGGGTGTTTGGCGCGAGAGCGGCATATACCAAGTCAGCACGCTGGCAGGCGGGGCACTGTCCAAAGTCTGATGCGTTGCGACAACATAGCCCAGCGATTCGCTCGCCCAGGCCACATTATCCCATGCGCGCTTTGCACCATTGCCCGCGGGCAAACGGTCCACGGTCACATTGGCGACGATCCACGGCGCATAGGTGAACCCCTTTGCCGAAATGTCGGGCGCAATCCGCGCGGCGATGAAATGTGGCAGCGCGAGAATGGCGGCCTTTGCATATGTCCGGATGCTTTCGTCGTTGGCGACATCGAAGCTGTCGACCACGATGCCGTCCCCGTCATGTTTGACGGCAAAAGCGACACGCCCGCTATGGATATTTCCGGTAAATCGCCCCGCCATGGCCCGCGTCAATCGCGCATTGCCCTCCGGCCACGTCAGGACATTGTCACCAGCACTGCCCGCTGCCCAGCCGCGCCGCCCGGCAAAATAATGAATGCCAACCCATGCCGAAACATGGTCAGGTTCACAGCCATAATCATCGCGGGTTCCGTAACGCAGATGCGCGCGGAGGATTTTCGAATGCCAGCCCTTCGCGTTCAGCCACTCGGCAAAACTCTGCCGGTCAAGGTCAGTGAACGCCGGATCGCTCGAACTATACGCAATCGGCAATGCAAACGCGGGTTTCCCGTCCTTCCCCACTGCCTTTGCAAACACTGCAATCGCCACATCAAACGCTGCCAGATCGGCTTTGTCCACGACACTCAAGCCCGTCATCGGGATCAACCCCTCGTGCCATTTCCCCTGCCACAGGATGCGTTCCGCCATATCAGCGCACAATTGATAGGGATCATAGACTGGCGCGCCCGCCGTATCATTGCCCGTAATCATGCCAAACTTCGTCAACATATGCCGCAACGCTTTCGCCTCGCGGTTCGGCACGGGCAGATAATGCGCGCCGAGCGGAAATGCCGAAACAGCGTTCTTGCCCGACCGCGCATTGCCGCCGGTTTCGTCCTCCAGTTCGATCAGCTTGAAATCGTCATAGCCCGCGTCCGCCAGCGTCCAGCCCGCCGCCAACCCTGCAACACCACCACCAACAATGATGACACCCGTGCGTTCCTGTCGCGTTGGTGCCGGGAATTTTCCGTCACGCAACCGATGCCCGCGCACCATGTCTGCCCCGCCGACGCTACCCATGATCGGTGCCTGACGCGACGCAGCCCAGCCAACCGCGCCAGCCGCCGCAACCGCACCGCCGCCCGCCAGCACCGCACGGCGATCAACCTTCATATTTGGCCCATTCGGATGCGAAGGTGCGGACCAGCGCCTGATTGTCGAGCCGGTTCACCTCCACCGGCCGCCGCGCCATATCGGGCGGGAAATCGAACAGGCGGCTTTCGGTTTCCGCCGACAGGAAACGGTTGTCTGGGAGGATAACAGGCTTGTCCGGGATCGGCCTCAAAGCCGCCAGCGTGAAACCCCATTCGCCGAAACTCGGCACATAGGCATGGTAAGCGCGTGTCGTGAAGCCGACAGACTCCATTGTCGTCGCAACGGTCCAGAATGCGCGCGGGGCCACCAAAGGTGATGTGCTCTGCACCGCCACAATGCCACCAGGCGCGAGCACCCGCCTCAGCTCGCGATAAAAGCTGTCAGTATATAGTTTCCCCACCGAAAAATCGACCGGATCCGGGAAATCGACAATGATCACGTCGAACTGCGCACGCGCCTCGCGCAGCCAGCGGAAGCCGTCAGCATTGATGACAGTCATACGCGGGTCTGTCAGCGACCCCTTGTTGAGCCGCGTCAGCATTGCACTCGTCGAAAACAGCTTCGTCATTTCAGGGTCGAGATCGACCAGCGTAAGACGTTCAACATTTGGGTGCCGCAATACCTCGCGCGCCGCCAGCCCATCGCCGCCGCCAAGGATCAGGACATTGGCTGGGTTCGTAACGCGCCCCATCGCCGGGTGCACCAGCGCCTCATGATAACGATACTCATCGCGCGACGAAAATTGAAGATTGCCGTTGAGATACAGCCGCAGGTCATCGCCGTTCCGCGTCAGGGCAATCCGCTGATACGGCGTCGATGTCGCGTAAACAACGTTTTCCGCATAGCTGGCATTCTCCGCCCAACCCTGCAAACGCGGGGCCAGTATCATCCCGACACCGAGCAGCGCGATCAGCGCAAAAGCCATCATCTTGTCCGCCAGCATCGCGCCCTTCTTCGGCAGCGCGAACAACACAGCGATGGCCACGGCGGCATTCAAAAGCCCGAACAGAAACCCCGTCCGCACCAGTCCGAGCATTGGGACCAGCACCAGCGGAAACAGCAGTGACGCCGCCAGCGCGCCAATATAATCGAAGGTCAGCACGTTGGACACGGTATCGCCAAAGCTGAATTGCCCCCGCAAGATCCGCATCAGCAGCGGAATTTCGAGGCCGACAAGCGCGCCGATCACAAACACGATGCCATAGAGCGCAACACGGAACGAACTGACCACAGGAAACAGCAGGAAAAGCACCGCGGCTGATGTGCCGCCAATCAACGCAATCAGCAATTCAACACGGACAAACAGCGCGAGTTCGCCCCGCGTCACATAGCGCGACAGCCAACTGCCAATGCCCATCGCAAACAAATATGTGCCGATGACTGTCGAGAATTGCGTGACACTGTCACCCAACAGATAGCTCGCAATTGTGCTCGCCAGTAGCTCGTAAATCAGCCCGCAGGTCGCAACCGCGAAGACCGAAACCAGCAGCGCAATAACAAGCGGCGTCGGTTTTTTAACGTCATCCATGGATAGCGGCGGCAACGATAATCGACAGGCCCAGCGCGAACAGTCCCGCAAACTGCGCAACCGCCATATTCTGCTTGTCGCGAATGTCTTCCCACAATTTGCCCGGCGTGAGGGCGTCGAAAATGAAAAACCCGATGCATAGAACGAGCATACCGACAACCGAATAAAGCAAGGCTGCAAGGAGCACGGGAATTGTCGTAACCATCTGAATATCCTCCTGTTTATTTATGGGTCGGCCCGTAGTAACCCGCGCCGCGCGGCACGCTGGGGCTGGCAAAGGGTGAATAGCCACGGAAAGCCGCCGCGACGAACAGAGCCGATATGATCGCCGCCCATATGACGTAGATGATGGTCCCAGTGCGCATCAGTCGTCATCCCCTACAAGCATGCCCGCCGCTTTCATCCGCCGATAGATCAGCCAGACTGGCGGGATAGCGAGCATGGCCAAAGCGAGCAGGAGGTTTGAGAAAAACACGCCTCCCGAACTCACCGTTGTGGTCAAAGTCATTGGCGAGCCTTCGACAAAGCCATAGCCCGCTTGAGGTGCAGGCCAGCTTTTCGCCTGTGCTTCAATCACAAGGTCGTATGTGCCCGTCGGCACTGACGCAATCTTCGTCGATTTCGACCGCGATCCTTCGGACCACGGCCCGTCACCATCGCTCCCGCTATATTTCTCAACAACCGCTGCGGCTTCGATGGTTGCTTGCGTCGTGCGTTCGACAAGCGAAATGTCGAGATCGATCCACGCATTATCGAAATCACTGCCTGTCGTCTCAATCTCGACCTTTTGCCGCCCGTCCGAAAAGACTAGCGGGCCAAAGGTCGCCGATTGCGAAGGGCCGTCGCGGATGACATCGTAGGTGAAACTCTGCGGGCGCATGCCGCCAAAGCTCCCTATGATCATGATCAGAGTCAGGAATGCCGCTGTTGCGCCGCCGATTTTCAGGATCGACCAAAGTGAATCGCTGGTTTCGCTTTCTGCAACAACCGCATCACGCATGAACGCTGCGGGTGGTGCGACAGCCGATGGATCGAATGTTCCGCCATCAAAGCCTTGGACGTCGCCGGGGCGCAATGGCTTCGAGACAGTCCAG
>JAYTWA010000224.1:0-3593 GCA_043743675.1 Sphingomonadales bacterium | reverse complement strand
ATCACATTGTCGGCGAAGGCGAAACCATGAAGCGACTTGCTTTGGCCATTGCGTTGCTGGCGGCGACGGCGGCGCCCGCACAGCAAGTGCTGAACCTGCGCGATGCCGATATTCGTGCGTTCATTCAGGATGCGTCGCGTGTGACGGGGCGGACGTTCATTATTGATGCGCGGGTGCAGGGGAAGGTTTCTGTTGTAACGGAACGCGCCTTATCGCGATCAGAATATTTTGAGGTTTTCCTCTCAACCTTGCGCGCGAATGGCCTGATCGCTGTGCCTGCACCCGGCGGTGCTTATCGTATTCAGCCGATTGACACGGCATCGACCCAACCCGGCCGCGTGGGCAGTGCAGGGGCAGCGCGGAACCAGTTTGTTACCGAAGTCATCCGGCTGCGATCTATTGATGCAGCCAGTGCCGTTGAAACGATCCGCCCGCTGGTCAGCCGCGAAGGATCGGTCACAGCGAACAAGGCCGGCAATAGCATTGTCGTCGCTGACTTTGCCGACAATATCCGGCGCGTTCGCGAGCTTGTCCGCCGGATCGACAATGATAATGTTCTAACGCGCGTCATTCCGCTGAAAAATGCGGGTGCGCGCGAAATTGCGTCGTCGCTGGCGACACTCGCTGGTGCGGGCGGTGCGACGCCTGTTTCAGTCGTTGCAATTGATTCGTCGAACAGCATTGCCCTTCGCGGTGATGCGCCGACGGTGGGGCGGTTTGCCGAAATTATTGCTGATCTCGACAAACGCGCGGCGGCGGGGTCCGAAATCCGGGTCGTTTTCTTGCAACATGCTGATGCTGAAAAACTGCTTCCGGTTTTGCAGCAACTGGCAGGACAGAATGTGTCAAGCGTGACACCGCAGGTGGTTGGCGCTGCCGGAATGCCAGCGCCAGTTGCGACCACGTCGTCGGTTGCCAGTGGTGGCAATGGGAAAACAGTTATCGCGCGCTACGAAGGCACCAACGCGATCATCATATCCGCGCCCGCTGATGTGCAGCGAACGCTGGGTGAAGTCATCCGGCAGCTTGATACGCGGCGCGAACAGGTGCTCGTCGAAGCGATCATCGTCGAAATTTCGGATACGGCGGCGCGCAAACTCGGCATCCAGCTTGGGTTTGGCGGCCCGGCGGGTGGTGCGTTTACAACATATTCGAATGTGACGCCGCCGATTGTTCCGATTGCGGGTGGCCTGCTGCAAAGCCAGCTGAGTGGCGGATCGACGACGACAACAACAGTCAACGGCACGACAACGACCACGACGTCGGGGAATAGCAATGGTAGCGAATTACTGACAGGCGCGCTGAGCGCGATTAATTCGGCGACGGGGGGTACTGTTGGCGGGGCGTTCAAACTTGCCAGCAACTTGTATCTTGGCGCGATTATCAACGCCGTCAGCCAGGATAACCAATCGAATTTGCTGTCAACGCCATCGGTTGTGACGCTTGATAATCAGGAAGCGAAAATCCTTGTCGGGCAGGAGGTTCCGGTGACGACGGGTGAAAAGCTGGGCGGGAATTTCGACAATGCATTTCGCACTGTTTCTCGCCAGAATGTGGGTATCCAGCTGGAAGTGAAGCCGCAGATTGGCGAGGGTGGGTCGATCAAGCTGTTCCTGCGTCAGGAAGTCAGCTCGATTGCGGGCGCAGTGACGAACAATTCCGCGGACCTGATCCTCAACAAGCGCGAAATCCAGACGACCATGACGGTGGATGACGGGCAGATCATGGCGATTGGCGGGCTGCTTGACGATAATGAGCGGCGGACGCTGGAAAAAGTGCCCGTGCTTGGCGATATTCCTGTTCTCGGTGAGCTGTTCAAATCACGCAGCCGGTCGCGTGGCAAAACCAATTTGATGGTGTTCATCCGCCCGACGATCCTGCGCAGCCGCGAAGATGCGCAGCGGCTGGCGGATCAAAGGCTTGATTATATCCGCGACCAGCAGCGGTCGGATCGCCCCGACCGCGAACCCACAATCGATGAATTATTGCGCGAGTATATGGGAATTGATTCTACTGCCACGGAATCAGTTGTGCTGACCACCCCCGCCCCGTCACGGGTGACAGTCATTCCTGAAACACGGCGCAGCGGCATCATCCGGCCCGTCGAGCTTCCCCCCAGCAGGCGCAAATCCAGTGACCCAAACTGAGAATCTGCCCTATGTATTTGCCCGTAAGTTCGGCGTAGTTGTCCGAGATGGCGATGATGGACGTCCGACGGTTGCGTTGCGCGAGGGCAGCGATCCCAAAATTCTGATCGAGGTCCGGCGGTTCCTCGCTCGGTCATTTGATGTGACGTCGGCGGATGCGACGGCGTTCGACCGGCTTTTGTCCGACAGTTACAAAATGGATGGGGCGGCGGCCGCGATGGCGCTGGGGGCGGATGATCTTGATATGCTCGCGGGCGGTATTCCGAGTGCGGAAGATTTGCTTGATACAGCTGACGATGCACCCGCGATTCGTCTGATCAACGGCATCATTGCCGAAGCCGTGCGGCAGGGCGTGTCTGACATCCACATCGAGCCGTATGAAAGCGGCCTTGTCGTGCGGATGCGGATCGACGGATTGCTGCGCGAGACTCTGAGGATGCCGCCGCATGTCGCGCCAGTTATTGTCAGCCGTATCAAGGTCATGGCACGACTCGATATTGCCGAGCGTCGCGTGCCGCAGGACGGGCGTATTTCGCTGACGCTGGCGGGAAAACTGCTTGACGTTCGTGTTTCAACGCTGCCGAGCCGGGTGGGTGAGCGCGTTGTGCTACGCATTCTCGACAAGGAGAATGCCGGGATTGACATGGACGGGCTGGGCATGGCGGCCGCCTTAAATGGCCTGCTGCGCGAGGCGTTTAACGAACCGAACGGGATTATTCTTGTTACCGGGCCGACGGGATCGGGGAAAACAACAACGCTTTATGCCGGGTTGCGGCTGCTCAATGACGGGTCGCAGAATATCCTGACGGTTGAAGACCCGGTTGAATATGCTGTCGATGGGATTGGTCAGACGCAGGTCAATCCAAAAGTCGGGCTGACTTTTGCAGCGGGGCTGCGCGCGATCCTTCGTCAGGATCCCGACGTTGTGATGGTCGGCGAAATTCGTGACCGCGAGACAGCGGAGATTGCCGTGCAAGCGTCGCTCACGGGGCACCTCGTGCTTTCGACGGTACACACCAATGACGCGGTCGGTGCGATCACGCGGATGCGCGACATGAAGATTGAGCCGTTCCTGCTGGCGTCGACTTTGCGGGCGATTGTGGCGCAGCGATTGGTTCGGCGCTTGTGTCAGTTATGTCGCAAACCCGAAGCGGCATCGCCATCTGTCGCGACATTGCTTAGTGTGGAACGTGGCACCATTATCTACGAACCCGGCGGTTGCGATGCTTGTGGTGGCACCGGGTTCAAAGGTCGCATCGGCGTGTTCGAGGCGATCAGGATTGACGACACAATCCGCCGCCTGATCAACGAAGGAGGCGATGAAGTCGCGATTGCGCGCCACGCCTATGCGCGCGAACCGAACTTGTCGGCGGCGGCGCGGCAGCTCGTCATCGAAGGGCTGACGACGCCCGAAGAAGCCGTGCGCATTTCTCGGCGCGGGTCCGA
>JAYTWA010000223.1:0-3017 GCA_043743675.1 Sphingomonadales bacterium | reverse complement strand
CAGTTGCGCCTGTCACCGCAGCAGGCAATAGCGCGCATATGATGCGATTTCCCAAGATGATGGCATTTGCAGCGGGGCTGGCTTCGGCAGCAGGCTTTGCACCGCTCGATCTGTGGCCCGTAACCATCATTGCGTTCGCCGTCTTGATTTGGATTGTTGATACGGCCCCTGATTTGCGCGCGGCGCTGGGGCGAAGCTATCTGTTCGGCCTCGGACATTTCATTGTCGGGCTCAACTGGATCGCGGGGGCTTTCCGCTATCAGGATACGATGCCGGTGTGGCTAGGCGGGGTGGCCGTTGTTCTCTTGTCGATCTATGTTGCTGTCTATCCGGCGTTTGCGGCGGGACTGGCGTGGCGTTGGTCGCGGCAAAGCAAAGCGGCGTTTGTGCTGTTGTTTGCGGCGAGCTGGATCGTCACTGAATATTTGCGCGCTGTTCTGTTTACGGGCTTTGCGTGGAATCCGCTTGGTGTAACCTTTGTCAACTTCGGTGGTATGGCGACGATCATCGGCACCTATGGCTTGTCGGGCATCGTGATTCTGGCGGCTGGCGCGCTGTATTTATTGGCACAACGGCAATGGTGGGGCGGGTCTGTTTCGGCCGTGCTCGTCGTCGCCATTGCTACTGTCGGGTTGCCGCCGATCAAGGTCACGAAATCGGATGCTGAATTTGAAGCCGAGCAAAGACGTCCGCTGGTTGTGGTTGTTCAGCCTAACATCGGGTTAAACGAAGGCCGTGACCTTGCCGTTGCGCGGACGGGGCTTGAGAAACTTGCGCAGCTAAGTGGTCCGCCCCGTGCAGAACCGCGCTTACTGTTCTGGCCCGAAGCGGCGATGAACGATGCTTACGAGATTGCTTATGATGATCGCCTGCGTGCTGATCTCGCGAGCCTTTTGGGTCCGCGCGATCTCCTCGTTACCGGTGGAACGCGCGTTGAATATGCGCGGCGCCGCAGCGGCGCAGGTATCGAGGAAATTGGTGTCGCGGCAACAAACAGCGCGTTTGTGGTTGATGCCAAAGGCACGATTCGCGGGCGTTATGACAAGGCGCATCTGGTGCCGTACGGCGAATATCTGCCGATGCGGCCGCTGCTGTCCGCCATCGGGCTGAACCGGCTTGTCCCCGGCGATATTGATTTCAGGCCGGGGCCGGGGCCGCGCAGCATTGAACTGCCCGGTTTTGGAAAAATGGGCGTGCAGATTTGCTATGAAATCATCTTTTCCGGGCACGTCGCGGACCGCGTCAGCCGCCCCGATTTTCTTTTCAATCCCTCGAACGATGCGTGGTTCGGCAGCTGGGGTCCGCCCGAACATCTGGCGCAAGCGCGGCTCCGCGCGATCGAAGAGGGGCTGCCGGTCATCCGATCGACACCAACCGGCATTTCGGCTGTCATCGATTCGGACGGGCACGTGATTGTCGCGCTGCCCATGAACAAGGCGGGCGTGATTCAGACGTGGCTGCCCGCACCCGCCCCGCCAACACTCTTTGCCCGCTACGGCAACATCCTCCCGCTCGGCTTTGCATTAACCCTGATCGCCTTTGCCGTTGCTCTGCGCCGATGGGGTCGCTAAGGACGCAATCCACACATAAAGCTTTCTTTATATCTCAAGACAGGATTCGCCCATGCGTGCCAATTATCTTTTTACGTCCGAGTCAGTTTCCGAAGGCCATCCTGACAAGGTTTCGGACCAGATTTCGGACGCTATTGTTGATCTGTTCCTGTCAAAGGATCCCGAGGCGCGCATCGCCTGCGAAACGCTGACGACGACGCAGCTGGTGGTCCTGGCAGGCGAAATCCGCGGCAAGGGCATCATGGACGAAGCAGGGAATTGGGCAGCTGGCGTCAAGGAAGAAGTCGAAGCAACTGTCCGCAACACCGTCCGCGAAATCGGTTATGAGCAGGAAGGGTTTCACTGGAAGACGCTGCGGTTCGAAAATAATCTGCATCCGCAGTCCGCGCATATCGCACAGGGCGTCGATGCTGGCGGCAACAAGGACGAGGGCGCTGGTGACCAAGGGATCATGTTTGGTTATGCGACCGACGAAACGCCCGACCTGATGCCCGCTACGCTGTATTACAGCCACAAAATCCTGAAGCGCATGGCGGAAGATCGCCATTCGGGTGCTGCACCTTTCCTTGAACCTGATGCCAAAAGCCAGGTGACGCTGCGTTACGAAGGCAGCATCCCCGTTGCGGCGACCGCCATTGTCGTCTCGACGCAGCACGGCAAGGGCTATGACGAAGGCGCAAACGAAGCCGAACTTCATGCGTATGTGAAGAAAGTTGTTGCAGACCTGATGCCAGCCAATCTGCTGACTGAGACCGAATATCACATCAATCCGACCGGCAGCTTCGAAATCGGCGGCCCCGATGGTGACGCGGGCCTGACTGGCCGCAAGATCATTGTGGATACTTATGGCGGCGCAGCGCCACACGGCGGCGGCGCGTTCAGTGGCAAGGATCCGACCAAGGTTGACCGTTCAGCGGCCTATATCACTCGCTATCTGGCGAAGAATATTGTTGCGGCTGGTTTGGCGACACGCTGCACAATCCAGCTGGCTTATGCGATCGGAGTTTCGAAACCACTGTCGCTGTATGTCGATACGCACGAAACCGGTACGGTTGGTGATGACAAGATTGAAACTGCAATCATGGGCATTGCTAAACTCGGCGGCTTGACCCCGCGCGGCATCCGCACGCATCTGGGACTCAACAAGCCGATTTATCGCAAGACAGCGGCCTATGGTCATTTCGGGCAAAAGGCCGAAGGTGATTTCTTCCCGTGGGAAAAGACCGATCTTGTCGCGGATTTGAAGGCGGCACTGGTCTAAGCGAACGGCGCAGCGTAAAGTCATAAAATGAGCTTTGCATTGCTAATTGCTGCCACAATGATGGTCGCGCCATCAGCGACAGAAACCGATGCAATGTTCGCAGCGGCGGGCGGCATGCGGCGCGGCAAGACGTGGACATTATGCCGTGAAGACCCGCGCGCGGCGCTGCGCATCGACCTGATCCG